>CAZCRP010000120.1:0-8399 GCA_964501055.1 uncultured Acidimicrobiaceae bacterium | reverse complement strand
CGCCTTCTTCACCGTCAACATCGACGACAAGTTCGGCGAGCGAACCGGAGAACTCGTTGAGTTCGACGACACCACCAAGATCTTCACGGCCGCCACGGACCGGCGCACCGAGGACTACATCACCGGCCGCTTCGGCTGACCGACCCGACGTGGCGGGTTTTCGACTCCCGCATCGACAGGGGCTCCATCTCGGTCTAGCTTGTTTGCGGTGCGAAGGGTGTCGGTGGGGTTGTTCCTCGTCGCCGCGCTGCTCTCGATCAACACGGACGAGGCCGCGGCCTGCTCTCCGCGCACGTTCAGCTCGATCCAGCCTCCGCAGGACTACGGCCAAGAGGTGGCGCCCTCCCCCCAGGCCGACGAAGCGCCGGCGGAGACAGCAGCCGAGCAGGAGCCGGATCCGCTCGCGACCGACGAGATCCCCGTCGAGGAGGTCGTGCCGGCCCCGCCCGCCCCCTGGGTTCCACCGCCTGCCGTGTGTTCGTTCATCTATCGGATGGGGTTCCCGGTCCTGGGCGGGGGCGACCCCGGTTGGTCGGTGTTCGGTGAGCCTCGGGAGGGCGGCGCCCGGCTCCATGCCGGTGTCGACATCCTGGCTCCCAAGATGACCCCCGTCGTGGCCGTCCGCGCCGGCACCGTCATCGGCGTGCACGACAGTCGCGGTGATTGCTGCTGGGTGGTGGTCAGACACGACGACGGCTGGATGTCGATGTACGTCCATCTCAACGACGACACCTACGGCAACACCGACGGCGAAGGCATCGGCATCCGACCCGGGTTGTTCCAGGGCGTGCGGGTCGGACAAGGCGAACTGATCGGCTGGATCGGTGACTCGGGCAATGCCAAGGGTGGCCCTCCCCACCTGCACTTCGAGCTGTGGACGCCATGGGGCGAGCCGGTCGATCCCGGGCCGAGCCTCGTCGCCGCCCGCCGCGTGACCCATCCCGCCTTCGGCCTCGATGGAGTCGTGCCCGATGACTACGGCGGCGCCTTCATCGACTACCGCAGCCTGCTGGGGGGGAGGGTGTTCGACACGGCCACCGCCCTCGGAATGCCGACTTGGTGCGACCAGTGGGGGGTCTTCGCATGCCCCGACAGCGTGGCGACGCGCGAAACCGTCACCCATTGGATCACCGCCCTCAGCGGGAGCACCCATCTCCCGTATGTCGTATTCGCCGTCGACTTCGTGCACCTCGATCCCGTCACGCACCTGTCGACGTGGGAAGACTGTTCGACTCCGCCACTGTGCGGCCAGCCGGTCACGCGGGGGCAACTGGCGATGCTGGTGGTGGCCGCGCTGGAACCCCAGGCCACTCTCGACGAGATGCAGGCGATCGACTGGCTCCACGCTCGCGGTCAGATCGACGGGTGCGATCCAGGCGGTCTCGATCCCTCCCAGCCGATGAGCCGGGAGGGGGCGTTGAAGATGCTCCTGCGTGCGTGGGGGTATCTCCCCACCCCTCCGTGTGGCCTGATCTCCTGAGTACCGTGCCGTCGATGCGGCGCAACCCGGTCCTCGACGCCCTCGGAGGCAATCCCGTCACCAGGGTGCAGGATCTCGCCAGGGAGCTGCGATCGAACGGCGCTCCGCTGATCGACTTCTCCATCGGCGATCCCCGCGAGCCGACTGCGCCGTTCATCCCTGCCGCGCTCAGGGCGGCGGTCCCGGAAGTCTCCCAGTACCCCACGACGAGAGGCTTGGCTTCGCTCCGCCGGGCGATCGCCGACTACGTCGGGCGCCGGTTCGCGGTCGAGATCGATCCTGACACCCAGGTGATCCCCACCAGCGGGGCGAAGGAGGCGATCTTCTCGACCGCGCTCGCCTTCGTCGATCGCGACGCCCACGACGCCGTCATATGGGCGACACCTGGCTACTCGGTCTTCGAACGAGGAGCACTGCTGGCGGGCGCGAGAGGGGTGGCCATCCCATTGCAGGACGACCTCGTCTTCCGACCGGGCGATGTCAGCGACGCGGACTGGGATGCAGCGCGCCTCGTGTGGATCTGCTCGCCTCACAATCCCACCGGGTCGGTCACGCCGGCTGCCGTCATCGGAGACTTCGTGGACCGAGCCCGGCGGGCGGGGGCGTTGCTCTGCGCAGACGAGTGCTACGTCGACCTCTACGAGGACCAGGAGCCGGCGTCGGTCCTTCAGTTGGCGGGCACCGGTGCGTCCGGGGTGCTGTCGTATCTCAGCCTCTCCAAGCGGTCGGGGATGACCGGGTATCGATCGGGGGCGATCGTGGGCGATCCCGCCGCGATCTCCACCCTCACGATGCTGCGCACAGCCACCGGTACCGCCTCGCCGGAGTTCACGCAGGCGGCTGCGATTGCGGCCTGGTCGGACGACGCTCATGTCGCCGACCGTCGGGCGGTGTTCACGGCCAAGCGTCGGGCGCTGCGCGACGCGTTCCAACAGGCCGGCCTGGAAGTGGTGGGATCGCGGGCCGGCCTGTACGTGTGGCTGCGGGTCGAGGACGACCTGGACGCCACCGAGCGGCTGTTGCGGGCGGGGATCGTCGTTTCCCCGGGCCGGGTGTTCGGCCCGGGCGGTGAAGGGCACCTCCGCCTGGCCCTGGTTCCCACTCTCGACGAATGTGAGGTTGCCGCGCAGGCCGTGATCGACGTGCTGACATGACCACCGATTCCGACGCCGTGCCTTTCGGCGAGCATGCGTTCCGCCGGCTGCTCCGAGCGAATGTCGCCATGGGTGGGCTGCACTTCATGCAGGCCGTGGCGGTTCTCGTCCTCGCCACCGACTTCACCCTGCCTGTGGTGGCGTCGTTCCTGACGGGCCCGCCCGGTTCGGCGTCGTCGCCCAGCGTTCTCTTCGAAGTGTCGATCGCCTGGGGAGTGGCGGTGTTCCTGTTCCTCTCGGCCGCCTTTCACTGGATGATCGCAACCGTGTGGCGCGAGCGATACCGGGGCCAGCTGTCACGCGGCCAGAATCAACTGCGCTGGCTCGAATACTCGCTGTCGGCGTCGGTCATGATCGTCCTCATCGCGATGATCACCGGGATCAGCGATGTGGCAGCACTCGTGGCGTTGTTCGGGGTGAGTGCCGGCATGATCTTCTTCGGCGCGGTGCAAGAGCGGTACGAGCGACCAGGGGGATCGCTGTGGCCGTTCTGGTTGGGCTCGCTGCTCGGCGTCGTCCCGTGGATCGCCATTGGCATCTACCTCGTGGCGCCCGGAAGCGCGGCCAGTCCCCCCGGGTTCGTGTACGGGATCTTCTTCTCGCTGTTCGCCTTCTTCAACAGCTTCGCCCTCGTCCAGTGGCTCCAGTACCGGGGACGCGGCCGGTGGGCCGATTACCTGGTCGGGGAGCGGGCGTACATCGTCCTCAGCCTGGCGGCGAAGTCCGCCCTGGCGTGGCAGGTCTTCGCGGGGACACTCGTGCCCTGACCAGGCAGTCTGCAGGGCGCGCCCGTCGGCTACGGTCGACGGGGTGAGCGCTGCAACCTTCCTGTTCACCGACATCGAGGGGTCGACCCGGCTGTGGGAGCGCCATCCGGTGGCGATGCGGAAGGCGTTGGCGTCCCACGACAGGCTCGTCGAGCGCGAGGTGGCGGGCCACGGTGGCGATCTGTTCAAGCACACCGGCGACGGCGTTGCAGTCGCCTTCGAGCGGCCCAGGTCGGCCCTGGATGCCGCCGCGGCGATCCAGCGCGGGCTGGCGGCGGAGTCGCATCCCGACATCGGGCCGTTACGTGTCCGCATGGGCATCCACACGGGCGATGCCGAGCGGCGCGACGGCGACTACTTCGGGCTGACGGTCAGCCGGACCGCTCGCCTCATGTCAGCCGGCCACGGAGGTCAGGTTCTCGTGAGCATGGTGACTGCGGCCCTCCTCGACGCCGACGACCTCGAGTTGCGCGACCTCGGACAGCATCGGCTCCGCGACCTGGGCCGGCCGGAGCGGATCCTGCAGCTGATCGCGGACGGAGTGGGTCGTGAGTTCCCCCAGCTCAACACTCTCGACCGCGTGCGCCACAATCTCCCGATCCTGACGACCTCGTTCATCGGGCGGGATCAGGAGCAGGCAGAACTGATCAAGCTCCTGCACGGCTCCCGGGTCGTCACGGTCACCGGGGTAGGCGGGTCGGGCAAGACACGGGTGACACTGCAGGCTGCCGCCGACCTGGTCGACGAGTACTCGGATGGCGTATGGCTCGTCGAGCTTGCCGCGGTCACCGACCCCGACCACGTCATCGAGGCAATCCTGGAGGCACTCGAGATCACGCCTGCCGCCGGTCAGCTGCCGCGGGACGCCCTCGTCGAGCGGGTCACCGAGTGGGAGGCCCTGATCGTCGTGGACAATTGCGAGCACCTGATCTCGGCCGCCGCCGAACTGGTCGAGGACATCCTTACGCACGCCAGGGGCATCACCGTGGCGGCCACCAGCCGCGAGCTCCTCGGCGTCCCGGGTGAGGTCTCGTATGGATTGCGGTCCCTCCGCCTGCCACCGAGAGAGGCGGACATCGTGGTGGTGCGGCATTCCGACGCGGTGCGCCTCTTCGAAGAGCGGGGAGCAGCGGCCCGTCCGGACTTCCGGCTGACCGAGGCCAACGCCGGGGCGGTCGTCGAGATCTGCCGGCGGCTCGACGGGATGCCACTGGCGATCGAGTTGGCTGCGGCCCGGTTGCGCACCTTCGGTCCCGCCCAGATCGCCGAGCATCTCGATCAGCGTTTCAGGCTCCTCACGGGAGGGAGCCGAACGGCGCTTCCCCGCCAGCAGACCCTGACCGCCACCATCGAATGGTCGTACCGCCTGCTCTCCCCGGCGGAACAAGCGCTCTTCCGTCGGCTCTCGGTGTTCCAGGGTGGGTTCGACTTCGAGGCGGTGGTTGCCGTCTGCGCCGGTGACCCCATCGACGAGGCGGACATCCTCGAACTCGTTCCTGCCCTGGTCGACAAGTCGCTGGTGGTGGTCGACGGCCACGGGGACGAGGAGGTGCGGTATCGGTTGCTCGAGACCCTCCGCCAGTTCGCCCGCGACCGCCTCGACGAAGCCGAGGACACCGACACATGGCGGGAGCGCCACGCCCTCCACTTCGCGAGCCTGTCGTCCCAGTTCACTTTCGACCGCAGCGTCGGACCGGAGGCTCCGCTGTGGCAGCGGCGACTCCTCGAGGAGTCGGACAACCTCCGCCAGGCGCTGCTGTGGGCGCTCGACGTCGGACGCCCCGATCTGGCCGTGCCGGTGGCCTCGGGTTTGTCTCGTGTCCTCATAAGGGAGGGACGATGGTCCGAACCGCTCGCCTGGTGGAGTCGCATCGTCGCCGACGGTGACGAGCTGCCGCCGCCCCTGCGAGCCCGCGCCCTCCACTCGCTGGGGGTGGCGCTGGCGTACTCGGACGATCCGGCACGGGCGATCGCAGTCGAGGAGGAGAGCGTGGCCCTCTACGGACGCATCCTCGGCGACGACTCCGAACGTGAGGTCGTCCTCGGTCATCTGCTGGCGCTCAATGGGCTGGCGTACGGCCTCTACCACCAGGGCCGGGCAGGAGCGCGCAACGAGCGCTACACCGAACTGCAAACGGAGTTGTTGGAAGCCGCCCGCGCCGCCGACGAGCCGTTTTGGGTGGCGACCGCGCTCGCCAACCTCGCCCACCATCGTGACCCACACGGTGATCCGGAGCAGTCGCGTCGGATGTTTGCCGCGGCCGAGGAGGCGAGCCGCGATTTGGGCTTCCTTCCCCTTGCCGAACTCGCCGGACGGCGGGCATTCTTCGAGTTCGACCAGGGTGAGATCGACGAGGCTCGCCGTCAGTGGCAGACGGCGCTTGAACACGCCGCTCACGACTCAGGGCAACTGGTCGCCCGGTTGTTGGCGGAGGTGGGCCTGGCTGTGTGCGATCGGCTGCTCGGTGATGTCTCTGCCGGCGAACGTTTCCGTGCGGCCGTCTCTCAGCTCTTCGACATCCCTGATGTTCGCCGCGGAGTCCACGACCGGCAGACCCTGCTGGTGATGGGTGCCCTGATTGACGGCGCCGACGGCGAATTGGAACGGGTCGCGGTCGCCGCCGGGGCGTCGGAGATGGTGGCTGGTCTCGGGGTTCCGGTGCGCTGGGACCTCGTGACGTCGTTCAGCGACGTGTGCGCAGTCGCCCACGACGGGCTGGGCGAAGCGGAGTTCGAGGGGTCGTATCGGCGGGGGGCGGCGATGACGCTCGACGAGACCACGCAGTTCCTTCTGATGGCGGGTTGATCGAGGCTTCTACGCTCCGATCGACGGAGCACGAGGTGAGAGAGTGTCTGACAGGGATCTGATTGAGGCGGCACATGCCGGGGACCTCCCGATCGAGGAGGCGCGGGACGCGGTGGGGCGGACGATCGACGCCCTCGATCGGGGTGAGGCGCGGGTCGCCGAGAAGGTCGACGGGCGCTGGACCGTCAACGAGTGGCTCAAGCTGGCGATCCTGTTGTCGTTCCGATTGGGGGAGATGACCAGGATCGATGCCGGCGACCTGCACTTCCACGACAAGATCCCGGTCAAGGACGACTTGGCCGGACAGGGAGTCAGAGTGGTCCCGCCGGGCATGGTCCGCTACGGCGCGCACTGCGAGCCGGGGGTGATCGTGATGCCGGCCTTCGTCAACATCGGCGCCTACGTCGGGGCGGGGACCATGGTCGACACCTGGGCCACGGTCGGTTCCTGCGCCCAGATCGGGAAGAACGTCCATCTCGCCGGCGGCGTGGGGATCGGCGGCGTGCTGGAACCTGCCAACGCCACCCCGGTCATCGTGGAGGATGGAGCGTTCATTGGCTCCCGTTGCATCGTCACCGAAGGGGCGCACATCGGCGCGGGTGCGGTGTTGGGGGCGAACACGACCATCACCGCCTCCATCCCGATCATCGATGTCACGAAGGAGACCCCGGTGGAGTACCGGGCCGAGGTGCCGCCCGGCGCGATCGTCGTGCAGGGGACGAGGCCGCGCACCTTCCCCGGCGGCACCGTCCACCTCCAATGCGCCTACATCATCGGCTGGCGGGAGGATCGCCACGACGAGCGGCTCGGTTTGAACGAGCACCTCCGGGAGTTGGGAGTCCAGTTGTGATCCCGGTCGCACAGACACACCGAGGTTCCCAGTGATGACGCCCGCCCTCTTCGGGAGCCCGGGAGAGACGGCGGCGTGGTTGGTGGACATTCCATCCGTGACGGGGGACGAGGGGGTGATCGTCGATGCGCTCGCCAGGCGGCTCGACGGGATGGACGAGCACCGGTTTCGGAAGTCGTTGATCGTGGGGAGGCCGACCGGTGCGCCCATGATCCTGCTGGTGGGTCACCTCGACACGGTGCCGGCGCAGGGTCAGGGACCCGCCCGGATCGAGGACGGCGTCCTGCACGGGCTGGGGGCGGCTGACATGAAGGGCGGGCTGGCGGTGATGGTCCACCTCCTCGAGGATCGGGAAGTCATGGCTGGGCCGTACTCCGTGGTCGGGGTGTTCTACGAGGCCGAAGAGGGTCCACTGGACGGCAACGGGCTGGCCCCGCTGCTCGCTGCCTTCCCCTGGCTGACAGAGGCCGAGTTCGCGGTGGTGCTGGAGCCATCCGACGGCCAGCTGCAGATCGGATGCAACGGCACGATCAACGCCGAGGTCGTGTTCACGGGCCGCAGCGCCCATTCCGCTCGGCCGTGGTGGGGCGAGAACGCGGTCACCAAGGCAGGGGAGTGGCTCGCCCGCATGCACCGCCGGGAGGCGGAGAGTCACCCGATCGATGGACTGGAATACCGGGAGGTGATGTCGGTCACGATGGCCAGCGGAGGGATCGCCCGCAACATCATCCCGGATCGGTTCACTCTCAACCTCAACTACAGGTTCAGCCCTCGGCGGACAGTGCAGGAGGCGATCGCAGTCGTGGAACGGGAGTGTGCCGGCGCGGATGGCGTGACGGTGGTCGATGCCGCCCCCGCCGGCCCGGTCGACGCCTCGCACCCCTTCGTACAGCGGTTGCGTGACCTGTCGGGGGCGGAGCTGGCGGCGAAACAGGGGTGGACCGATGTGGCCACACTCGGCACCCACGGAGTGCCGGCGGTCAACTTCGGTCCCGGGCGCACCTTGCAGGCGCATCAGCGAGAGGAGTTCGTGGCGATCGCCGAGATCGATTCGACGCTGGCCGCGCTGCGCCAGGCCCTGGTCGACTGAGGACCGGGACGCCACCCGCGCCATCGCCTGCCAGGATGCTGGCCTGCTCGCTAGGATGCTGGCGATGATTGGTTCACGTCTCCGTGCCCGCCGGGAGCAACTGGGGTACACCCAGACAGACTTGGCGGCCCTGGCCGGCGTGAGCAGGCAGTTGGTGGGTGCGCTCGAGGCTGGGCGTCACGTTCCGCGGGTCGACGCCGCGCTGGCGCTAGCGAGGGCGCTCGGAGTCGGGGTCGACGAGCTGTTCGCTGA
>CAZCRP010000119.1:0-8413 GCA_964501055.1 uncultured Acidimicrobiaceae bacterium | reverse complement strand
AGCAGGCTCACCGCGGCGAGCGCATCGCCGGTCAGGTTCTCGAAGGTGGCCTCCGCGAAGCTTCCGGAGGACTCGCCGGTGCCACGCTTGTCGTAGATGAGGGCGGCGACGCCTCGCCGGGCGAGGTGGGTGCCGAGAAGGTGGTAGGTCTCTCTAGTGCCGAACTCTGCGCCGTGGACCATGACCACTGCGGGGTGGGGGCCTGGCCCCTTGGGCAGGATGAGGGTGCCCGCCAGCTGGACTTCGCCGCCGCTGAATGTCACGGCTTCCTCGTCGAACAGCTCCTGGCGAGAAGCGATCCGCGCGGGGAATCCGGGTCGATCCAAGACCACGCCCAGCACCTCGCCCTCGTCATCGCGCAGGATGGTCAGCACCTCGGCGGGGTCGTCTTGGGCCAGGAAGCGATCATCACCGTCCGGGGTCAGTCCGACCTGATAGCCCTCCAGCTCGTACCCGGTGGACCACCGGGTACCGAGGAGCGTAAGTTGCTCGCCTTCCTCGAATAGATAGGTCCCGTGAGTGTCGTGGAAGCCCTGGGGGGTCCCATGGGAGTCATTCGGCGGCATGCCCTGGGCCGCCAGCGCCCCGACGAGGACAGTTATTGCGGCGATCGCGACCAGACCTGCCAGCCGAGCCCACCAAGGGTTGGCCGGCGGCCGTCGATGGCGGTAACTGGGGATTTCTGCTGTCTGCCGTCTTTGCTCCATGACGGCACGGGCGAATGCTGCGCTTGCGTAAGGCACGGTGCTCCTCCTGTCGGGTTCGAGGCCGGGTCTGTCCAGGCCCGGAGGACGATGGGGGATGCGGCTGATGAGGCGCTGACGCCGCAATGTCACGACGCTGATCGGGGAAAGGCGAGAGGAACGCCGCTCAGTCCGCCATGGCGGCGAGCGACGCTGGACCCATCGCCCTGCTTCCTCGGCGATGGGCTCGAAGACTTCCCTTCCCAGGTTGTGTCATCAGCCGGGTCACCGCCGAGTCGGTGACGGCTCTCTCGACTGCCAGGGCGGTCAGCCCGCTCCGTGAGCGGAGCGCGGCCCCGGCGCCGGGGAACCGAGCTGCCCGCTCCACATCGCTCCCAGCTGCCGCCACCCTCCCCCAGCCCCTCGAGCGGCCCAAAGACGCGAAATTTCATCAACGCAATTTGACCGACCTGTCGGTGTGGCGGCGTCGACGATGCCGGCAGGCAACAGTGGCATATCAGCAGGCCGTCAGTCTCTCCCCCGATCATGGTCCCGCAAACCTGACCGAGGAGGAAAGTGGCCATGAGCAACGACCCCGCCGCCGCCCCTTGGTGGTTGATCCTGACCGCGTTGATTGGATCGATCTCCGGGCTGTTCGGCATCTACTGGGACGAGGCCTGGCACACCGACATAGGTCGCGACACCTTCTGGAGCCCGCCCCATCTGTTCATCTACGGTGGTATCGCCGCGGTGGGTTTGGCGGTCGCCGTCTGGACGCGGATTGGCCTTCGCAGTGGCAAGATCCGACGTCCGACATTGATCGCGATCTCAGGGGCGGTGCTTACCATCGCCTCGGGCCCGATCGACGAGTGGTGGCACGTTACCTTCGGGCGTGACGCGGTGGTGTGGAGCCCGCCACACATGGCGGCGCTGGTCGGAGTGATCCTTCTGGTGGGGAGCCTCTTCGTCGAGGGCGCCCGCTTTCCGGGCCGCAGCGGACGCGCCTTTACCACATTGGCATCGGCCGGCCTCCTTGCTGCGGTCCTCATCGCCGTCTACGAGTACGAGGGGGACGTACCTCAGTTCTCCGTCACCCTCTATCTGCCCGTGCTTGCCGGACTGTCCTCGCTGGCCTTCGCGATGACCCGGCGGGTACGCCACGGCGTAACCCTCCCCGCCACGCGCGCCGCTGCTGCTTACACCGGTCTAATGATCGGGGTGGTGGCGGTCCTGGCACTCCTCGGCCACTCGGTGCCCGCCTTCACCATCATCCTCGGCCCGGCCATCGTCTTCGACCTCGCCGGGCGAAGCCGATCCCAGTTGGCTAGGGCTGCCGTCTTTTCGGCCTCGTTGTTCGCCCTGTATGTCCCTTACCTCAACATCGTGCAGCGCGGCGTTCACCTGAGCGCGGGCGACGTGGCGGCCGGCCTCCCAGCGGCTGTTGTCCTCTCCTGGGGGGCCTTGATTGCCGTGGAGGGCACCCGAGAGATGTCCCGTCGTGTCGCGGTAGCGGTAGCCACCATGCTTCTCCTGATGATCCCGGGAACCGCCCTTGCCCACGACCCGGGCTTCGGAGACGAAGTAGCCGAAGTTCGGCTCCATGCTGAGATCGTCGGTACTACCGCCGTGATCAACGGTCACGTGGCCGGGATCGACTGCTCCTCCCTCGAGACGATTCGTCTGGTGGGCCGCCGGGCAGGGCGCACCATGGAGGGGGACCTGTCACTCTCCGGGTGCACACTGAGCGGCGGCGTCGAACTCCCCGATCGGGGTCGCTGGTTCATCTACACCGAGGTGGTCCAGAGCGGAACCCTCCTGGAGGCATGGATTGCTGCCAACGTCGGGGGTACAGGAACCGCATACCAGCGGGACACCACGTTGTATCTGGCCCCCATCCGCACCAACCCACCGTTGAAATATGTGGTCGGTGTCGTCCTCTACGTGGTTGCCCTGGGCGCTCTTGTCTACATGGTCCGCACCGTACGCGCGGCGGGCCGAGCCCTCCAGGCCGCCGACCCCGACAGAGTATGAGCCAGGAACCCCACCCGTGTCTCCCACTCCTTCGATCGAGGAGCTGCAGGCTGCTGCCGCCGCCTTCCCGCCCCGTACCCTGGGAGCAGTCGTCCTCCCCGGCTTTCAAGCCCTTGACCTATGGGGGCCGTTGGAGGTCTTCGGTGACTGCGCCCCGGCCGTGAGGCCACTCCTGATTGGTCCCGTTCTCGAACCGATGGCAAGCGCGCAGGGGCCACGAATCATCGCCGATGTCACCTTCGACAAGTCCCCTCGAATCGACCTCCTGCTCATACCGGGCGGACACATCGAGCCGCAGACGCGCAATGGGGACCTTCTCCAGTGGATCCGGACTCGTGCCGAGGACGCCGAGCTGGTGATGACCGTCTGCAATGGAGCTGACCTGCTCGCCCAAACCGGTCTGCTCGACGGCCGACGGGCGACCACCAACAAGGCTCTCTTCCGGTCGATCTCCGCCGCTCACCCTGCGGTCAACTGGGTTCCGCACGCCCGTTGGGTAGAGGATGGCAAGTATGTCACCTCGTCAGGGATCTCGGCAGGTATCGACATGGCGTTCGGAGTCATTGCTCGGGTGGCAGGCCCGTCGGTGGCCGCCGGGCTGGCGGTGCACCTCGAATACGAGCGCCGTTACGACCCTACAAGGGATCCGTTCGCCGCCATCCACCATCTCGGGGACGGGCCTCCTCAGCCCGGCGGAAGATGAACCAGCAGGGCCGCCAGTGTCCCGGTCAGTCGGGAAACCAATCAGGATCCCTCGGCGTTCGGCCGGCCGATCCTCCCCGTGACCCGTGAGTGGTCGTCATCGGCTGGCAAGCATGATCAGGTGTGCCATCGATGTGACACAAGCGAAGGAGAACCCCAGGACGCGCTGGGACAGCGCGGCGCGCGATCCCTGATGGGACGAGGTCGGTTTCAAGTCCGGGATGTCGGGCGCCGTGCCGCCGCAATGGGCCATAGGCTGTTGTGTCGATGGCGGAGGATCTCAATCGGCGCACAATGGAGCGACTGGCCGCGGCGTTCGAGCAATGGGATCTAGACGAGTACGAGTCGTTGCTGTCTATCGACGCCGTTGAGGGGAGGCCCCAGACCGGGCAGCGCTTCGTCGGCCGGGACAACATCATGGGGATGTACCGAGCCTTCCCCGAAGGGCTCGCAGCAACGTGGCGCCGGCTCATCGGACGCGGCACCACCTGGGCATTGGAGGGCGTCCTCGACTTTGGCGAGGGAACGTCGACCCATGTGATCGGGACCTTCGAGGTGCGCGACAGTCGGGTGACAAAGGTGGACTTCTACTTCGCGGGCAAGACCGAGCCGCCGGTCTATCACGCTGGTTGGGCTGAGCCAGGCTCGACCTAGGCCCCGTCGTCGGCATACGGACTCGGCTCGCCCGACAGCCGGAGCCGAACCCCTCGCCAAGGGCCCCGCCACGTCGGACTCAGATGATCGCCAGGGTCTTCTCGAGGCGGTCGGTGGTTGGGTAGCCCTTGCCTACGGGGGGAGCGGGCAAGGGGAGCGGCGCATCGCTCCTATCCTCGCCGGCGGAGGAACAACACACCGTGGTCAAGTTCGTCGCTCGCCGGCTCGTCGTCGGCGCGGTGTCCCTGGTCGTTTTCAGCTTCGTCATGTTCTGGATGGTCGAATCGATCATTCCGGGCGACTACTTCTCGGTGTTTCGACTGGGCATGCGCGCCGAAGAGGTCGAAGCGATGCGGTCGGCTTTCGGCGTCGATCTCCCCGTCCATGTGCGCTGGTGGCGGTGGCTGCGGTTGTTCGCACAGGGCGGTCTCGGCCAGACGACGATGGGCGGACAGGTCAGCCAGGCGCTGGGACCTGCGTTCGCCGCGACGGTGTTCGTCTTCGTGTCGGGGCTGGCAATCGCCTACGCCATCGGGCAGTGGTTGGGCCGCACGACCGGCTGGCGGGGTGGCCTCCGCAGCGATGGCGTCACGCTCGCGGGCGTTTCACTGTCGACGCTCTTCCCGCCCTTCGTCGGTTTCGTGATCACGTCCGTGCTGGCGCTGCGAGTTCGTCGTTGGCGGGCACAGTTGTTTGAGGCCGAGCGGCGCGAGTTGTGGAACTCGGCGCTCCTGTCCGAGACCGAGTACCTACGTCGCATGTCGCTCTCGCTGGTGATCGGAATGGTCGTGGCCGCCATGCTCGGGTCGCTGTGGTGGCGCCGGCGGCGTACACGGCTCGCCCCCAGCCTTCAGTTCGTGACCGCCCTCCTGGTCACGGTGGGAGTGTGGGAGACGATCGGCATCAGACCGTGGGCGGTCGATCTCGCATTCGACGCGAGCCTCCCGATCTTGGCGTTCGTGGTCCTGGGCTTCGGCGAGTTCATGTTGATCATGCAGGCCGGGGTGGTGGGTCAGCTCAGTGAGGACTACGTCGGAACGGCACGGGCGAAGGGACTGCGTGAACGCGCCATCCGGGACCGCCATGCCGCCAAGAATGCGGTGGTGGCGCTCGTCGCCCGTCTGGCCGTGTCCATCCCGTACCTGATGACGGGGCTGGTCATCGTCGAGCGCGCCGTTTCATGGCCGGGCATCGGATCCCTCTTGTTCAGCGCCATCGAGTCCCAGGACATTCCGATGGTCGTCTCGGTGCTGATGGTGATCGGGTTCATCACCATGCTCACCAGACTGGTGCTCGAGATCGTCACCTATGCCCTCGATCCGCGCATCGCTCATCCGGCGGAGGTGCGTGCGTGATCACCTGGCGCGCTCGCACCTGGCGGGCCTTCAGACTCGGCTTCCAACAGTTCGTCCACAATCGACTCGCTGTCATCGGCGTCGCGATCATCCTGTTGTACGGGCTGGCGGGGCTCGTCTACCCGCTGTTGCTCGGGACCGTCTGGCCCACCGGGGTTTTCCACCCTGTCACGGGCTTCGATCCGAGTGTGGCGCCGCACCCAGCCCCACCAGGCAACGGCCATTGGTTCGGGACGGATGCGCTGGGTCGCGACGTGCTCTCACAGCTCCTCGCCGCCACCCGTCCCACCTGGGTGATGGCGATGACCGCGGCGATCTCGACGGCGGCGGCCGCGACGATCGTCGGAGGGATGAGCGCCTTGTTCCGGGGCTGGCTGGATGCCATCTTCAGCCGCATCTCCGATGCCTTCCTGCTGCTCCCCGCTCCGATCTTCATGTTGGTCGTCGGTTCCTCGGAACGCTCCCAGGACATCGGACCCATCGAGTTTGGACTGATCTACGGCCTCATCACGGGGGTCGGAGCCGGCGCAATCGTGATCCGGGCCCAGGCGCTCAAGGTGATCGCCTCCCCCTTCATCGACGCGGCGCGGGTGGCCGGGGCGGGGCGGTGGCGGATTCTCGGAATGCACGTGCTCCCGCATCTGTATCCACTGGCGGCGGTGTACATGATGCTGGCGGTGGTGGGGGCGATCATCGTCGACGGCTTCGCGGCCTGGCTGGGCCAGACCGGTACCAGGGTCAACTGGGGAACGCTGGTCTACAACGGGGTCACCTTCATGAACCCGATCACCGGGACCCCGGCCTGGAACGCGATCATCCCGCCGTCGGTCGCGCTGTCGCTGTTCGCCGCGGCCTTCTACCTGGTGTCGGTGGGCCTACGGGAGGTGGCCGACCCCCGCTACCGGGCCGCCCGCCGCCGGACCGTCGATCCCGTGTGAGCGCCTGGACTGGGCGACCTCCCGGGAGGCGGTTACGATTGGCGGTGCCGAGGCGCTCCGTCGTGACGCGCCATCGCCCGTTCGGGGGTGGTGTAATTGGCAACACAGCGGGTTCTGGTCCCGTCGTTGAGGGTTCAAGTCCTTCCCCCCGAGCCATTCGACGCGATCGAATGAGCGACAACCGAACCACATGGCCCCGTCGTCCAGCGGTCTAGGACGCCGGCCTCTCAAGCCGGAAACGCCAGTTCGAACCTGGTCGGGGCTGCGAACCGTAGACCCCCTGGCTTTCCGGTCAGGGGGCCGGCGGCGTCTCTGCCCGTCGAATTGACCAATTCGGCGGAATCTCCGGCCGAGTGTGACCGAGGTCGCATCGCGGTCGGTGGTCGATCAGACCGGTGACGGGATCCCCCCGCGCGCTCAAGTTCTCCACCGCCGAATGCCGATGGGATGGCATCGACCATGGAGGGTTCGGTTTGCCCACGAACACGAAAGCGCTGTCTGTCCCGTTCCGAGGAGTCGGCTGGGGCGACGACGAGAAGGACTCGAAGGGACGCCCGGTGGGGCGCGCCCTCGTCCTTGGCGTGTTGTTGGCATTCGTCGTGGCCATCACACCACCCGCGGGCACCGCATCATCGAGTGACAGCGTCTCACCCTGGATCGTTCGGGCGGCCCCGGGTCAGTCGGCACTGATCGCAGAGTTCGTGACCGGCCTCGGAGCCACCGGGCTCGTACCGCTTCCGCTCGTCGACGGCTTCCGGGTGGAGATGACCACGAACCTGGCCCACAGGGTCGCGTCGCTGCCCACGGTCGTCGGAGTGACGCCCGATGCCCGGATCGAGCTGAGCTCATGGGAATCAGGCCCCCCGGCGGATGGGGGCGCCATGCATCGGATCGTCGATCACGTCGTCGGCGCCGACGCGTATTGGGACGGGGGCTTCACCGGCCACGGGGTCGACGTGGCGATCATCGACTCCGGGATCGCCCCGGTCGCCGGCCTCGACCATCCGAGCAAGGTCGTCAACGGCCCGGACCTTTCCTTCGACGCCCCGCAGGAGAACCTGCACCACCTCGACCTGTTCGGTCACGGCACCCATATGGGCTCCATCATCGCCGGCTCCGACTTGGCCCCGGGAACCTCACCCGACCGGCGCGACTTCCGCACCTCCTACATGGGGATCGCCCCCAACGCCCGCCTCGTCAGTGTGAAGGTGGCGGATGCTCGCGGCGTCGCCGACGTCTCACAGGTGATCGCGGCCCTCGACTGGATCGTGCAGCACAAGTCAGACGCGGAGCGCGGTCTGGACATCCGCGTGCTCGGGCTTGCCTTCGGCACCGACTCGACCCAGTCCCCTTCGATCGACCCGCTGGCCTACGCCGTGGAACAGGTCTGGAATGCGGGCATCGTCGTTGTCGTCTCGTCCGGCAACGACGGCAACGCGGCGCCACTCCGCAATCCTGCTTCTCATCCCACGGTGATCGCCGTCGGCGGCGTCGACACCCGCGGCACCTACGCCACCGCCGATGATCAAGTTCTGCCGTTCTCCAACTGTGGAACCGATCGGACGGTCGATCTCGTGGCGCCTGGCAAGTCGGTGCTCGGCCTGCGAGTGCCCGGTTCCTTCGTCGACTCGAACTTCGGCTCGGCGGCGGTACAGGACCGGCTCTTCCGTGGATCGGGTACGTCACAGGCCTCGGCGGTGATAGCCGGTGCAGCAGCCCTCATCGTCGATCAGCGGCCCGGCATCACGCCCGACGAGGTGAAGGCCCTCCTGCAGGAATCGGCCCGACCCCTGTCGAAGGTGTCGGCGGAGTGTCAGGGTGCCGGACTCGTCGATCTGCAGGTCGCCTACTCGACGCCCACGCCGCAGGTCGAACCTCGCGCGCCGCTCGCCACCGGCACCGGCAGCCTCGACGCTGCCCGCGGCACGCGTCACGTCCAGCACGACGACGTGGTGCTCGACGGTGAGTACGACATCTTCGGCAATCCATGGAGCGGATCGACCAGCTCCGACTTCTTCGACGGGGCGTCGTGGTCGGGGGCGTCGTGGTC
>CAZCRP010000118.1:0-8481 GCA_964501055.1 uncultured Acidimicrobiaceae bacterium | reverse complement strand
GGCCGCGACGACGGGCACCGACCGCCGCAGCACGGCGGCCCGGAACTGCGAGAGCGGATCACCAGCGGCCAGCCCGACCGCCGATGATCCGGTCTCCACGGCCGCGTGACGTCCACGGGCGTGTATCCGACTCGCTGCAGGCATCCCTCTGCCTTCGTCATCCACCGACCCGAAAGCTGAGCAGCATCCCCATCCCACCCCGGATGACTAGTCCCCCTCCTCGTCCGTGGCCGCCCGGCGGAGGTGGCGGCCGGCAGACATGCGAACATGCGGGTATGACCGCACGCGAGACGCTCACCTGGGACCGGTACGGCACGGCCGTCCGCGAGTTGGCTGCGCAGGTGGCCGCGGACGGGTACCGGCCCGACATCATCCTCGCCATCGCCCGCGGCGGCCTCTTCGTCGCCGGATCGCTCGGCTACGCCCTCAGCGTCAAGAACCTCTACGTGATGAACATCGAGTACTACACCGGGGTGGGGACACGGCTCGACGTGCCGGTCATGCTGCCGCCGTACCAGGACGCGATGGAACTCGACGGCGCCAACATCCTCATCGCCGACGACGTCGCGGACACCGGCAACACCATCCGAGTGGTGCACGACCACTGCCAGGACCGGGTGGCCGACGTCAGGACGGCCGTGCTGTACGAGAAGCCCCATTCGCTCGTCGAGTGCGAATACGTGTGGCGTTACACCGACAAGTGGGTCAACTTTCCCTGGTCGACCGAGGCGCCGATCGTCGGACCGCCCGACGGCGGCGACATGGTCCTCGACGCGTGAGCATCCGTCACCGCTCGAAGTGGCGCTCGAGTGAGTGCCACACGCTCGGGTAGTCGTCCTGCAAGGCGGGAATCGAGCCGGCGTACGCGGTTGGAATCAGCGGGTAGCGGCTCTCGAACATGAACGACATCGTGTCCGAGAGCTTCTCGGGCCCGAGATCGGAGGTGGTTGCTTTGATCCACGCGTCGTGGTCGGGACCATGGGGGAAGTACATGTTGTGGAGGCTCATGCCGCCCGGGTTGAAGCCCTCCTCCTTGGCGTCGTAGACGCCGTACAGGATTCCCATGAACTCGGACATGATGTTCTTGTGGTAGTACGGGGGCCGGAACGTGTGCTCGCCCACCAGCCACCGATCGGTGAAGACCACGAAGTCGACGTTCGCCACCCCCGGATCGGGCGAGGGCGACGTCAGCACTGTGAAGATCGACGGGTCGGGGTGATCGAAGCTGATCGAGCCGATCACGTTGAACCTCGTCAGGTCGTACTTCCAGGGCACGTGGTTGCCGTGCCATCCGACGACGTCGAGGGGCGAGAAATCCGTCTCCACCACGAACAGACGCCCGTCGAACTTGACGTACAGCTCGCCGCGGCGCTCGACGTCTTCGAACGCCGCCACCGGGTGCAGGAAGTCGCGCGGGTTGGCGAGGCCGTTCGCCCCGATCGGGCCTCGCTCCGGCAGCTCGAACAGCGTCCCGTAGTTCTCACAGACGTAGCCGCGGGCGCGTTCGTCGAGGAGTTCCACCCTGAACACCATGCCTCGCGGCATCAGCGCAACCTCGCCCGGCGACACCACCAGCACGCCGCACTCGGTGACGAAGCGCAGCCGGCCCTCCTGCGGCACCACCAGTAGTTCGCCGTCCGCGTCGTAGAAGCAGGTGTCGATCATGGACTCGCTCGCCATGTAGACGTGCGCTGCCATCCCCCGTTGCAGATGGGCGTCGCCGTTGGTGGCGACGGTGCGGAGGCCGGTGAGGAAGGTCGTCGGCTCGTCGGGGAAGTCGGGTGGGTTCCATCGCAGCTGGCCGATCGGCGGGTCCGCCTCCCGGTTGGGGGCGGTGCGGATGAAGTGGGCGGAGGTCTCGGTGAACCTCCAGGCGTGGCGCACCGACGGTCGGATGCGGTACATCCAGGTACGACGGTTGCGGTCGTTGGCGACGGTGAAGGCAGTGCCGGACAGTTGCTCGGTGTAGAGCCCGAGGGGCGGCTGCTGCGGATTGTTCTGGCCGACCGGCAACGCGCCGGGCACCGCCTCGGAGGCGAATTCGTTCCCGAACCCTGACAGGTACCTCGGTTCCGCCGTCACGACATCGTCCTCTCGTTCGTCGGGCAGACCGTACCGACTGCCAGGAGCGCCGGCGTTCCGGAAGGGCATGAGGGAAGCGGTCACCTGACCCCGTCGGCCGAGGTCAGCTTCAACCAGGGAACGATGATCGCGATCGCGAGTGGAGCAAGAGCGGCCGTCGCCAGCACCGGCCGGTAGGAACCCGACAATTGCTCTCCGACGGCGAGGAGCAGCGGGCCCGCCGCCGTACCCGCCACCAGGACGGTGGCAACGACGCCCCTGATCGCGCCCTGATGCGCCCGCCCGAAGTAGTGGGGATAGACGGTCAGGTTGATGGCGGAGCTCATGCCCTGCATCGTGCCCAGCACCACCCCGTACGCGACGATCGTGATCCCCGGCCCGACCTGGGTGGCAAGCAGCATCGCCGCCGCCATCGCCAGTTAGGCGCCCGCCAGCAGGAAACGGGGTGCGACACGGTCGAGCGACCATCCCGTCACCAGGTTGGCGACGGCCTGGACGATGCCGAAGACCACGAAGATCGACGCGGCCGCCTCCCTGCCCAGCCCGTTCGCCTCCATGATCGAGAAGTGATGGAAGACGAGTCCCGTGCCCAACATGGCGGTGAAAAAGCCGCCGGCGGCGAACAGCCAGAACGTCACCGTGCGCCGCGCCTCCGCCAGGGAGCAGGTTGCGCTCGCCCTCGGATGCCGGAGTGCCACCTTCGAACTTGCGGCCGTCCGGCTCGCGCCCATACCGCTCGGGTGCGAAGCGGAAGAACCCTTCTCCCACCGGGAGCACGACCACCGCCACGCCGATCCCGAGGATGGCGTACGCCGCTCTCCAACCCACCCCGGCGATCAGGGCGTTGATCAGCAGCGGAACCGTCGAGGTGGCCACCGCCATGCCGAGCCCAGCCACGCCGATGGCGAGACCGCGCCGGCGCACGAACCACAGGTTGATCGTGTGCATGCTCACCAAGCCCAGCGCTCCCTGGCCCAGGCCGCGGATCAGGACGAAGCCCACCAGCAGAGCCAGCAGGCTCCCGACGAACCCCATGAAGACACACGCCAAGGCGAAACCGGTCCCGATGAACAGCACCGCCCGTCGCGGTCCGAAGCGGTCGATCGCCCGCCCTACAAAGGGGAGACCGAAAGAGCCGACGAGGGTGCCGACGGTGTAGACGGCAGCGATGGTGGACCGCGTCATCCCGAGGTCCTCGATGATGAAGTCGAGGAACACCGAGACGCCGACCGTCTGACCGGGGAGCGTCATCGCGATGCCGACGGTGCCGGCGACGAGCACCACCCACGAGTAGTGGATCGGCATCCGATCGATGAGCCGGCTGCGCAGCGCGGGCCGTGTCACAGGGCGATGATCGGATCGAGCAGCACGTCGGGATGGTCCTGCTCGACCGCCTCGAGACGGTGGCGGTTGGTGAACAGCGCCACCGGAACCCCGCTGCTCCTGCGGGCCACCTCCACGCCGCGGATCTCGCCGAGGGTGGCCGCGCCGGCGTCGTCGGTGCGACGGGCCACGTTCCACGGGGTCGACTCCAAGATGACGTCGGCGTTGAACTCGTGTTCGAGGCGGTGGAGCGCCACCTCGTACTGCATCTCGCCGACCGCCGCCAGGATCGGCTCACGGTCGCCGCCGGCCTCGGTTCGCAGCACCTGGATCACGCCCTCTTCGTCGAGCTGTGTGATCCCGTTGCGGAACTGCTTGTAGCGGCTGGTGTCGAGATTGCGGCCGACCCGGAAGTACTCGGGGGCGAAGGTGGGGATCGGCGGATACCGCACAGTCCCGTCGACCGACAGCGAGTCGCCGATGAGCAGATCGGCGGCATTCACCAGCGCCACGATGTCGCCGGGATGGGCGATGTCGACGGTGTCCCTGTCCCGCCCGAAGACCTGGTGGGCGTACTTGGTCGTCAGCGGGCGCCCGGTGCGATGGTTGACGAGCGTCATGCCCCGTTCGAAGCGGCCGGTGCACAGGCGCATGTAGGCAACCCGGTCGCGATGGCGCGGATCGAGGTTGGCCTGGATCTTGAAGACGAACCCGGACACCGGTTCGTCGAGTGACCGCGGCGTGCCCTCCACGTCCTCACGCGGCAACGGGCCGGGTGCCATCCCGTCGACCGCCTCGAGGAGCAGCCTCACACCGAAATTCCACAACGCCGACCCGAAGAACACCGGTGTCGTCTCCCCGGCCAGGAAGCGCTTGTCGTCGTGGTTCGCCTCCACTCCGTCGAGCAGTTCGAGTTCGGCGAGCGCGCCTGCGCGCCACTCGTCGCCCCGCGCCAGGTCCTCGTCGAGCCGCAGGCGATGCTCGGCCCCGACCTTGCTGCCGCGGGGGGTGCGTTCGAACTCCCAGAAGGCATGATCGCGGCGATCGACGACCCCCTGGAAGTCGCGGCCTATGCCCACCGGCCACGTAATGGGAGTGGCGGTGATGCCCAGCTGCCGCTCGATGTCGTCGAGAATCTCGAGCGGCGGCAAGCCGGGCCGGTCGCACTTGTTCACGAACGTGAGGAGCGGGATGCCGCGTGCCTGGGCCACCTGGAAGAGTTTGCGCGTCTGGGCTTCGATGCCTTTGGCGCCGTCGATGACGATCACCGCCGAATCCACGGCCGACAGCACCCGGTAGGTGTCCTCGGAGAAGTCTCTGTGCCCAGGCGTGTCCAGCAGGTTGAAGAGCCGGTCACGGACCTCGAATTGCAGGACGGTCGAGGTGATGGAGATCCCGCGGGTCCGCTCCATCTCCATCCAGTCCGACGTCACCTCCCGCCTGCCTGAGCGCGCGCCGACGGCACCCGCTTCGCCGATGGCCCCCGAGAACAGCAACAGCTTCTCGGTGAGGGTGGTCTTGCCGGCGTCAGGGTGGGAGATGATCGCGAACGTCCGGCGACGCTGCGCTTCGGATGCGATGGCGTCCGCCATCGGACCTCCCGCCGTGGAACCTCGCCAGCGTACCCGTGCCCGACCTCCTTCGATCCGGTGGTACTCGGCCCTTTCGCCGGGAGCAGAACGCGAATACCATTCGCGGATGCCCATCTTCCCGCAAAACGTCATCGGCGTGATCTGGGACTTCGACAAGACCCTCATCCCCGGATACATGCAGAAGCCGCTGTTCGATCACTACGGCATCGACCCGGCGACGTTCTGGTCGGAGTCGGACGGTCTCGACGAGTACTACCGCTCCCGCGGCGCCGGCATGACGAGCGGCGACACGTTGTACCTCAACCACATGCTCACGTATGTGCGGGCCGGCAGAATGAAGGGACTCGACAACGACAGGCTGCGCGAGCTGGGCGGAGAGATCGCGTTCTACGAGGGGATGCCGGAGTTCCTCGGCTCGTTGCAGAAGCAGATCGAGTCCTTTCCCGCCTACGCCGAGCATCAGATCAGGGTGGAGCATTACATCGTCTCCTCCGGGTTGCGCCAGATGATCCTCGGCAGTGCGGTGGCGCCCTTCGTCGAGGAGGTGTGGGGCTGTGAGTTCGCCGAGGAGATCGCCCCGCCCGGGTACCTGGAGAGCGGCCAGATGTTCTCCGGCGAGGACCGGGAGATTCGCCAGATCGTCTACACCATCGACAACACGTCGAAGACGCGGGCCGTGTTCGAGATCAACAAGGGCACGAACCGTCACCGGAACATCGACGTGAACGCCAAGATCGCCCACGAGGACCGGCGGATCCCGTTCCAGAACATGGTGTACGTCGCCGACGGCCCCAGCGACGTGCCCGTCTTCTCTGTGGTCGAGAAGCACGGGGGCAGGACCTACGCCGTGTACCGGCCGGGTTCGGAGGCCGAGTTCGAGCAGGTGAATCGGCTGCTCGAACAAGACCGGATCGACGCCTACGGTCCTGCCGACTATCGGGAGGGCAGCCAGACGGCGATGTGGCTCACCCATTCGGTGCAGACGATCGCCGACCGCATCGTCCGCGACCGCTCCCAGGCGTTGTCGGACAGGTTGGGGGCGCCCCCCGGCCACGTCTCGGACTGAAGGACCGGCGCGGTCGCCGCTTCCCTCAGTCGCCCGTCGGAACCGCCTCCTGCGGGATGTCCCTGGCTTGCAGCGGATCGCCCTCGTCGTAGATCGGGCTGCGGAGGAGGGCCACCGGCGACCCGTCGGGGTCGTCCACCGTCTCCTTGTGCCAGGCGATGACCATCGCCGTCAGCGGCACTGCCAGGAAGGCCCCCACGATCCCGAAGGCGACAGCGCCGATCGTCAGCGAGAGCAGGATGACGAGCGGGTGGAGCGACAAGGCGCGGCGGAAGACGATCGGATGGAGGACGTTGCCCTCGACCTGCTGGACCGCCACGACGATGGCGAACACGATCAGCGCGTCGGTGAGCCCGCTGTTGACGAACGTCACGGAGACCGCCACCAGCCCGGAGAGGAACGCACCGATGATGGGGAAGAATCCCCCGAAGAAGACCAGCAGCGACAGGGGCAGGACGAGTGGCGCGCCCACGATCGCCAAGCCGATGCCGATGAAGACCGCGTCGACGAAGCCCACGACAGCAAGGCCGCGCACGTAGGCGCTGAGCGTCTTCCACGCCGCCCACATCGACCGGTGGGTCGTCTCGGGGTCGGGCACCCGCCGGAGCAGCGCGGCATACGCGCGATCGCCGTCCTTGAGGTAGAAGAAGGTCGCCAGCAACGTGAACACGGTGCCGGCGACGACCTCCAGCGCCAGCGAGGCTCCGCCCAGGATGCCCGAGGTGATGCCACCGAGGTTGTCGCGGAAGGCCTGAAGCGCGTCGTCGATGTACGCGTCGATGTCGGTCTCCGACAATTGGAGGGGACCCGTTCCCAGCCAGTCGACGAACTCGTCCACCGCCTCGGTCACGTCGTCGGCCAGCGGGCCCAGCCCCGAGGCAAAGGAGGGCACGAGCAGCAGCACCAGCCCGACGAAGAGGGGGACCACCAACCCGAGGGTCGCCCAGGTGGAAGCCATCGGCGACCAGCCGCGGGCCTTGAACCACTGGGTGATGGGGCTGAGCACCGCCGCCACGAAGAACGCGAGGATGATGGGGATCACGACCACCTTGACCACTGCCACCGCATAGAGCGTGACCGCCACGGCGGCGACGACCAGCAGGTACTTCCAGCTGAATGAAGCGGCTCGGTCCAGCGGCGAGCGATGGTCCACGGGCACCAGCCTACGGCGAGCGGGGCCGCGGATCAGACGATCTCGAGTGTGATGGGGACGTTGCCTTTCAGGGCCTGGGACACCGGGCAGTTCTCCCTCGCGTGTTCGGCCGCCGCGGCGAAATCCTCCGCCGACAGGCCGGGAACCTCGCCGGACAAGACCAGCTTGACGCCCGTGATGCCCGTGCCGGGGACGAACGTGGCGGTGGCAGTGACGTCCAGGCTGGTGGGTGGGGTCCCGCCGCGGCCGAGTGCACCGGACAGGGCCATCGAGAAGCAGCTGGCATGCGCAGCCGCGATCAGTTCCTCGGGACTGGTCTTGCCGCCGGACTCCTCGGACCGGGCTTTCCAGTCGACCTCGAGCGGTCCTGCCGCGCCGGAAGCGAGCGTCGCCCGCCCCTTCCCGGACGTCAGGTCGCCCTCCCAGTGGACGGAGGCGGTGGAGTCGAGAGCCATGGTTTGCTGCCTTTCGGTCGCTGGTCCGAGGCTACCGCCCCTGTCGGGCGAGCGCCCATCGTGGTGGCCAACCCCGTTTTGCTCTGCGCAGCGCGTCAGAAATGACGCGCCGCCCCGCTAAGAAACCGGTCAGGCGCGGGTGCGGCGGAGGAGGGGGTCGAGGGCGGCGAGGAGGCGGTCCACGGCGCGGAGGACCCGGCCGGAGGTGCCGGGAGTCTCGGCGTCGATCAGGTTGCCCATCACCTCGAGGGTGATCCCGGCGATGGCCTGCGTGCCGACCGCCAGCTTCAAGCCACTGTCGAGGATCCACGGATGACCGATGAGAAACGAGAACCTCCTGCCCGTTCGCAGGAAGCCGTCGAACCGCTCACCGATCAGGGCGTCGTACCGGTCAGGAGCTGTGGCCGGATCGGCCACGAACAGGTCGGCGGCCAGCATGCCCGACTCGAGGCCGTAATCGATGCCCTCCCCGTTCATGGGGTTCACGAAACCGGCGGCGTCTCCGACCGCCAGCCAGCCAGAGCCGTGCCGGCGCACGGCGGTCATCGGCAACCGCCAGGCGCGCGGCCGCTCCAGATACGGACCGATCCCCCAGGAGTCCCGCACCTGGTGGCGGTAGAGATCGAGCAGCGAGTTCAGGTTGAGACTCTCGAAGCCCTTCATGGTCGACAGCGCGCCGACTCCGATGTTCACGGTCCCGTCGCCGGCGGGGAACATCCACCCGTAGCCGGGCACGGAGTTGCCCTGGGCATCGCGCATCGTCAGGCAGGCCTCGATCAGGCGATCGGCGTGACGGGGCGACTCGACGTA
>CAZCRP010000117.1:0-8572 GCA_964501055.1 uncultured Acidimicrobiaceae bacterium | reverse complement strand
GCAAGACATCCCACCGGGTGGTCCGGCGCAACAGCCACAGCGAGATGATCGTGAGCAGCACGGCGGGCACCGGCCAGGCCGTGACGTACATGTTCAGCTCACCCACATAGGTGATCGCGCGCTCGACACCCTGCAGTGGCGTGAATGCACGACCGTAGGGATCCGTGTGAAAGCCCATTCCGTGGGCGGCGCCCCACACCCGGCCGGTGACCCTCATCACCACCGGCTCCGACCGCGGCCGCATCCCGGCCGGCGCCGACCACCCGCACGGGGAGCTCACCGTCCCCGGCTCGGTGAGCGGGGCGCTCGAGCTGGGGATGATGGGGAGGGGCGTCCCGACGATGGGCTTCTGGGCCCGGGTGCCCAACTACCTGGGGACGCCGTTCGCCGCGGCATCCCTCGCCCTGCTCGAGCGGCTCGACCAGCATCTCGGCCTGCAGCTGGACCTCACCGACCTGGCCGCCGAGGCGGACACGCAACGAGTCCATCTGGACAAGATCGCCGACGGCCGTCCCGACGTCCGATCGATGATCGAGCAACTGGAGGCGCTGGTGGACGGCGGCAGCCCCGCCTCGGGGGAGGAGCTGGCCTCCGAGATCGAGCGCTTCCTGCGCAATCGCGGGGACGGCGACTTCGAGTGAGTGCGGTCAGCCGGCTGAAACCGCGATGCCCTCGAGGGTGAAAGCGAGGATGGCCGTGACCAGGCCGGCGCGGTCGAGCCGCCCGCCGGGGCGATACCACCGGTCGACGGCGTTGAGGACCGACAGCAACAGGATGCCGGTGACGACGGGATCGAGGTCGGGACGGAACGAGCCGTCGCCCGCTCCCTCCTTCAGCACCCGGCGGAACACGCCCTCGTAGGCGTCGCGGGCGTCGAGGATCCGGCTCCGATGCGGCTCGTCGAGCGACCGCGCCTCGTTCAGGAACGTGCGCGCTTCGTCGACGTGATCCAAGACGACGTCGACATGGCCGGCGATGAGAGCCCGCAGTCGCTCGCGGCTCCCGCCCCCTTCGGCCAGCGCCTGCGCGGCGGCGGCCTCGAACAGGTCGGCGGCTCGCTGGACCACATCGACCAACAGGTCCTCCTTCGACCGGATGTGGGAGTAGAGCGACGACCCGTGCAGCCCCAGTTCCCGGCCGAGGTCGCGCATCGACGTCCCGTGGTAGCCGCGGGCAGCGAACAGCCTGCCCGCCGCCTCGACGACGTCCGCCCTGGTGTTGCGGGTGTCTGTCATCGCTGGTCGTAGTCGACGACGAGCCGGTCGGTGGTGGGGTGGCTCTGGCACGTGAGCACGAAGCCGCTCTCGAGGTCGGAAGCGACGAGGGCGTAGTTCTTGTCCATGCGCACCTCGCCCTCGATGACCTTTGCCTTGCAGCTGGCGCACATGCCGCCCTTGCAGGAATAGGGCAGCTCGGAGCGGACACCCATGGCGGCGTCGAGCACGCTGCTCTCGCGTCGCATGCGCACCTCCGAGGCCCGCCCGGCGAGGATCACGGTCAGGTGGACGGCATCGGTCTCGTCCTCCGGCGGGGGCGGAGGCGGGGCGGTCGGCGGCCCCGCGAAGAACAGCTCGTCCGCGATCTCATCCGCCGCCACGCCCCGGGACGAGAGGAACTCGCGCACATCGGTGACCATCTCGTACGGGCCGCACAAGAACCAGCGGTCGACGGAGCGGTCGTCGACGACGGTCCCGAAGAGCGACGACAGCTTGGCGCGGTCGATCCTCCCCGAGAACAGGCTCAGCCCCGGATCCTCGCGGCTGAGCACGTGGACGATCTGGAGTCGGGCCGGGTAGCGGTCCTTCAACCCTTCCAGCTCATCGAGGAACATCACCGTCCTGGCCGCCTGGTTGCCGTAGACGACCGTCCAGCGTGACCGGGGTTCGGACTCGAGGGTCGTGGAGACGAGCGAGAGCACCGGTGTGATCCCCGAACCCGCCACCACTGCCGCATAGTGGCGGCCGAGAGTCGGATCGACGTCGATCGTGAACTCACCCCCCGGGGCGGTCACCTCGAGCTCATCGCCGGGTGCGAGACGCTCGGTGGCCCAGGTGGAGAAGGCGCCGCCGGCGAGGCGCTTGATCCCCACCCGCAGCGTGCCGCGATTGGCGTTGGCGCAGATGGAGTACGAACGGCGGACGTCGGTGCCGTCGATGACTTTGCGCAGGGTCACGTGTTGACCCGGCAGGTAGTCGAACTCGGCGCGGAGCGCCTCCGGTACCCGGAAGGTCACTGCCACGGACTCGTCGGTGAGCTGGTCGACCGATTCGACGGTGAGGCGATGGAACTCGACCGCGGTGACGGTGGTCGTCATCACAGCTCCTTGAAGTAGTCGAAGGGCTCACCGCACCCCGTGCACACCATGAGGGCTTTGCAGGCGGTCGATCCGAATTCGGAGACCAGCCGGGCGGTGTCCCGGCAGCGGGGGCACAGGACCGGTGGCCGCTCACCCGATCCGGCGGGGTGGGGGGCGGCGATGCCGAACTCCTCCAGCTTCCGCTTGCCGTCCTCGCTCATCCAGTCGGTCGTCCAAGCCGGGGAGTACACGGTGCGGACCTCCACCACGTCGAAGCCCGCCGCCCCGAGTGCAGCTTCGATGTCCGAGCGGATCACGTCCATGGCGGGACATCCCGAGTACGTCGGAGTGATCGTCACCACCACCGCGTCGTCCTCGACGTGCACGTCCCGGACGATCCCGAGGTCATCGATGGTGAGGACCGGGATCTCGGGGTCGGTCACCCGGGAGAGCGCCAGTCGGGCGTCTGCGAGCGTGGCGGCCATCACCACGTTGCCTCCGGCATCGCCCGGGCCAGCCACTGCATCTCGGCCAGCAGATGCCCGAGCTGGTCGGTGTGGAAGCCCTGGCGGCCGCCGGTGCGCTGCATGGTCTCGGAGGGGATCGTGAGGGTGGCGCGGCCGAGCACGTCGCCGACGGTCGCGTCCCAACCGGGACGGAGCTTCGCGGGGTCGATGCCCACCCCGCGCTCGACCATCGCCAGGTCGACCGAGTCGGCCAGGAACATCTCAGCGGTGAAGCGCCACACCCGGTTCACCGCTTCCTGCATGCGGGCGTGTGACTCGGACGTGCCATCGCCGAGTCGCACCACCCAGGTCGAGGAGTGGCGGAGGTGGTAGCGGGCCTCCTTCAGCGCCTTCTGGGCGATCCCTGCCAGCACTTCGTCCGCCGAGGTCGACAGCGCCTCCCACAGCAGCACCTGATAGGCGTCCACGCACAGCGCCCGCGCCATCGCGTCACCGAAATGGCCGTTGGCGAGCTCACAGATGAGCAGATTCGTGAACTGGCGCTCGGAGCGGTGCATGGCGAGGTCGTCCTCGGTCCGGCCTTCACCCTCCAGCGTTCCGGCATGAGTGAGGAGGGCGCGCGCCTGGCCGAGGTGATCGATGCCGAGGTTGGCCAGGGCGATGTCCTCTTCCAGATCGGGCCCGCGCGAGATCCACTCGGCGAGCCGCTGGGCGAGGATCAGGTTGTCGTCGCCCAGGCGCAGGACATAGAGGAAATGCGGGTCGCCGGTGACCGCCGGTGTGCCTTGTGCCACCGGCGAGTAGCGGTCCGCGCTCACATGTGCCCCACTTCGTCGGGGATCGAGTAGTAGGTGGCGTGGCGGTAGGGCTTTTCGTTGGCGGCGATGAAGTCGGCGGCGTCGTCGGGATCGAAGGCGGTGATCGCCGAAGACGGCACCACCCAGATGCTCACGCCTTCCTGGCGGCGGGTGTACACGTCCCGGGCGTGCTGGAGCGCCGTCTCCGAGTCGGGAGCGTGGAGGCTGCCGGCATGGACGTGGGACATGCCGCGCCGCTGACGGATGAATACCTCCCACAACGGCTGTCCGGCCTTCTCGGTCGAAAAGACGTGATCGTCGTCACCTTCCATGCGGGGAACGGAATAGGCCATCGTCGTGCTCCTCTCAGTGGTTTCGGGTGGCGTGGGCGAGGGCGGCTTCGCGCACCCAGGCGTTGTCGTCCCACGCCTGGACCTTGTGCTCGATCCGTTCCCGACTCATCGGACCGTTGCCCTGCACGACCGACCAGAACTCGTCCCAATCGATCTCGCCGAAGTCGTAGTGGCCTCTGGCGGGATTCCAGCGCAGGTCGCGGTCGGGGATCGTCAGACCGAGGTAGTCGGCTTGGGGGACCGTCATGTCGACGAACTGCTGGCGCAGGTCGTCGTTCGACACGCGCTTGATCTTCCATGCCATCGACTGCTCCGAGTGGGTGGAGTCCGAGTCGTTCGGTCCGAACATCATCAGCGACGGCCACCACCAGCGATCCAGCGCGTCTTGCGCCATGGAACGCTGCTCGGCGGATCCGTTCACGAGCGTGAGCATGATCTCGTAGCCCTGCCGCTGGTGGAAGGACTCTTCCTTGCAGATCCGCACCATCGCCCGCGAGTAGGGGCCGTAGGAGCAACGGGTGAGCATCACCTGGTTGGTGATCGCCGCCCCGTCCACCAACCATCCGATGGCCCCCATGTCCGCCCACGACAACGTCGGATAGTTGAAGATCGACGAGTACTTCTGCCTGCCGGAGTGCAGGAGCTGCACCAGTTCGTCACGGGTCACGCCCAGCGTCTCCGCCGCCGAGTACAGGTAGAGCCCGTGGCCGGCCTCATCCTGCACCTTGGCCATCAGGATGGCCTTGCGCTTGAGCGAGGGAGCCCGGCCGATCCAGTTGCCTTCCGGCTGCATCCCGATCACCTCGGAATGGGCGTGTTGGGCGATCTGTCGGATCAGGGTCCGGCGGTACCCCTCCGGCATCCAGTCGGCCGGTTCGATCTTGTCGTCGGCATCGATGATGCGTTGGAATCGCTCGTCGGTGTCGGTCAGCAGCGTCATGGGACGATCCTAACGAACGATCGTTCGTAACACAAGCGGGGGTGTCAGCCCCGACCGAACCGATCGAACTCCGAGTCCAGGTCGACTCCGACTCCCCGAGCGGCTTCCACGATCGCCTTCACCGCCAGCGGGGAGGCCGGTGGGGAGGCGATGGGCAGACGGGACGGAGCAGTGTCGAGTGTGAAGGTGTTGGGCGCGATGTCGTCGAGCTCGTCCCAGTCCACCGGCGTGGCCACCGACGCCCCCGCCGTCACCCGCAGCGACCAGGGGCAGACGATGGTCTGGGCGCGTCGGTTGCGGAGCCAGTCCACGAACACCCTCCCGCCACGGTCCCGCTTGCGGAACTCCGTCGTCGCCTCGTCCGGAGCCTCGGCGGCCACCAACCCGGCCAGCGCCCTGGCGGCCATCCCGACGTCGTCGTGTTCGGCCGGTTCGATCGGGGCCCACAGATGGAATCCCTTCTTGCCCGACGCCACGAGGATGGCGGCGAGGTCGAAGCGGCCGAGCACCGAGCGGGTGGTGCGCGCCACCCGCCGCACCGCGTCGATGTCGCCCTCTTCGGGGTCCAGGTCGACGACCAGGTGGGTCGGATGCGCGAGATCGGGGAGGGCACAGGTCCACACGTGGAAGGTGATCACCGCCTGGTTGGCCAACTCGACCAGTCCCTCCTCGTCGCGCACCACCGGGTGGGTGACGGTGCCTCCGGCCTTCGGCACCTCGATCCTCCCGATCCGGTCCGAGAAATGCGACGAGGCGTTCTTCTGCAGGAATCCCTTGGAGTCCACTCCGTCAGGGTGGCGTTCCAGCGTCAGCGGCCGTTCCGCCAGCCATGGCAGCATCCGGTCGGCGATCGTGGCGTAGTAGCGGACGAGGTCCGCCTTGGTGTGGCCGGCCGCGGGGAACATCGGCTTGTCGGGGTTGGTGACGTCCACGGGGTCCATCCTCGCAGCAAACACCGGCTCGGCCGTCGCCGGCGCTCATTACCCTTTCGCCTCGATGAGCTACGACATCCAATCGATCGAGTCGAAGTGGCAGGACCGGTGGGAGACCGAGCGGGTCTTCTACGTCAGCGAGGATCCGTCGCGGCCCAAGTTCTACAACGTCCAGATGTACCCGTACCCCTCCGGGGAGTTGCACATGGGGCATCTGCGCAACTACTCCTACGTCGATCTCCTCACCCGGTACAAGCGGATGCAGGGCTTCAACGTCCTCGCCCCGATGGGCTGGGACAGCTTCGGGCTCCCGGCGGAGAACGCCGCCATCCAGACCGGGATCCATCCCCGCGTGTTCACCGAGTCGATGATCCCCCGCATGAAGAGCCAGTTGCGCCGTCTCGGCGCCGTCTACGACTGGGATCGGGAACTCGCCTCGCATACCCCCGAGTACTACCGGTGGGATCAGTGGCTGTTCCTGGAGTTGTACGAGCGGGGGCTCGCCTACAAGCGCAACGCCCCGGTCAACTGGTGTCCCACCGACCAGACGGTGCTCGCCAACGAACAGGTGGTCGACGGGCGATGTGAGCGCTGCAACTCACCGGTCGTCAGGCGCGATCTCGACCAGTGGTTCTTCAAGATCACCGACTATGCCCAGCGCCTGCTCGACGATCTCGACCAGCTCGACGCCTGGCCCGACCGGGTGCGGACGATGCAGCGCAACTGGATCGGCCGGTCCGAGGGTTGCACCTTCACCCTCGAGGTGGCGGACACCGATCTCACCTTCGAGGTGTACACCACGCGGCCCGACACCGTGTTCGGCATGACGTTCGCCGTGCTGGCGCCGGAGCATCCGTTGGTGGAGTCCCTCATCGCCGGGTCCGAGCACGAAGCCGCGGCGCGGGCATACGTCGCCGCGGCCGGGACCATGTCGGAGATCGATCGGCAAGGCGCCAAGACCGGCGTCTTCACCGGCCGGCACGCCGTCAACCCTGCCACCGGCAGGTCGGTCCCGATCTGGATCGCCGACTACGTCCTCATGACCTATGGCACGGGGGCGATCATGGCGGTCCCCGGCCAGGATCAACGGGACTGGGAGTTCGCCACCGACCACGGCCTCGAGATCATTCGCACCGTCCAGCCTCCGGACGGGTTCGATGGCGAGGCCTACATGGGTGACGGACCCGCCATCAACTCAGGGTTCCTCGACGGCCTGTGGATGGCGGAGGCGAAGGCCGCCATCATTCGCTGGTTCGAAGAGCAGGGGCGGGGGGAGGGAACGGTCAACTTCCGCCTCCGGGACTGGCTCATCTCCCGGCAGCGTTACTGGGGCTGTCCCATCCCGATGATCACCTGTCCGATCGACGGGCTGGTGCCGGTGCCGCGCCACCAGCTGCCCGTGATCCATCCCGACGTCGAGGACTACGCCCCGGCGGGCAGGTCGCCGTTGGCGGCGGTGGCCTCCTTCGTCGAGGTGGAGTGTCCGACCTGCGGCGGCCCGGCGCAACGGGAGACGGACACCATGGACACCTTCGTCGACTCCTCGTGGTACTTCCTGCGCTACTGCGACGCAGGCAACGAATCCGCCATCTTCGACCCGGAGAAGGTGGACTACTGGATGGCCGTCGACCAGTACGTCGGAGGGGTCGAGCACGCCGTCCTCCATCTGCTCTACGCCCGCTTCATCACAAAGGTCCTGCACGACATCGGCATGGTGAAGGTCGAGGAGCCCTTCCGCGCCCTCTTCACCCAGGGGATGCTCGTCAAGGACGGAGCGAAGATGTCGAAATCCAAGGGCAACGTGGTGTCGCCCGAGCCGTACTACGCCCGCTACGGGGCGGACGCCATCCGGCTGTTCGAGCTCTTCATCGGGCCGCCCACCGACGACGCCGTCTGGTCGGACAACGGGGTGGAGGGCACCGCCCGCTTCCTCGACCGGGTGTGGCGGATGGCGACAGGACAGGTGGGTGCCGTCGAGGATCGGCCCCCGACCGAGGCGGATCGGGAGGTGCTGGCCGAGGCGCACAGGGCCGTGCGGAAGGTCACGGAGGACATCGACCGCTTCTCGTTCAACACCGCGGTGGCGCACCTGATGACGCTGATCAACACCCTGCAGGCAGGGCTGCGGGACGGCCTCGCCACTGCCACGCATCGCGAGGTGATCCGTCTGCTGCTGCTGATGCTGTCACCGATGGCGCCCCACATGAGTCATGAGCTCTGGGAGAAGCTGGGATTCGGCACGATGCTGGCCACCGAACCATGGCCGACGTGGGATCCCGCACTGGTGGCGCGGGACGTGGTGACGATGGTCGTCCAGGTCGACGGGAGGGTGCGCGATCGGATCGAGGTGGAGGCCGCCATCGATGCGGCGACCGCCGAGACGACCGCCCTCGCCTCCGAGAGAGTCAGACAGTGGACCGACGGCAAGGAGATCAGCAAGGTGATCGCCCGTCCTCCCAACATCGTCAACATCGTCCTGGGCTGACGATGGGTGCCTGGCATCGGTCGGGCCTCGACGCCGTGTCGGTGGCGACGCTCACCGGAGTCGTCGATCCGGCGGCGGTGCAGGTGCTGGCGGCGCCCCGCTGGCTGCGCCGCGTGTGGATGACCGTTTTGGAACCCGCTCAGGGAGGCAAGGCTTCTGCTGAGACTGTCAAAACTTTACGCCGCAAGTTGCACCAAACTTTAAAAGCAGTTACCTGGGATTTTGAGACTTTTGAGTTCAATACCATCGTTTCAGGTCTAATGGAATTGCTCAATGAAATGGTGAAATTAAAACCCGAAGTT
>CAZCRP010000116.1:0-8661 GCA_964501055.1 uncultured Acidimicrobiaceae bacterium | reverse complement strand
CGTCGAAGATCCTCCGGCCCCGCCCGCCCCGGCCGCCGTGACGATGGAGGCGTTCCAGTCGATCTGGCCTGGCCTGTTCGGCGGTCTGCGAGAATTGCTCGGCGCCCGACGCTGGGCTCTGTTCCGGGAGACGGAGCCAGGAGAGGTGCGGGGCTCGACGCTCGTCATCCACGTGCGCCACGACTTCCATCTCGAGTCCCTGCGATCCGACCCGGCGGTGGCGGCGGTGGTGGCGACCAAGGCGGGCGACCTATTGGGCGGGTCGGTGACGGTCGAGTTCCGCGCCCCTGCCGAGGGCGATGCCGCGAAGGCATCGGCGCAGAGCGCCGTTCCCCCTCCGATGCCGGAGGACGTCGAAGAGGTTCCGGACAAGGACACGATGGCGGAGGCCGCCTCCGACCCCACCGATCCCTTCAAGCTCGTCGCGGACGAACTGGGCGGGGTGGTCATCGACGAGTACGACGAGGGCTAGCGGGAGTGGGCCGGCGCGGGTACCCGACCCGGCGCCGGTACGATCGGGGGTTCGCAGCCGACGAAGGACTTCGATGAACCGCCCCCCCAACATGCAGCAGTTGATGAAGCAGGCCCAGCAGATGCAGGAACAGCTCCTGGCAGCGCAAGCCGAGCTCGCAGAGCAGACCTTCGAGGCCAGTGCCGGTGGCGGGATGGTGACCGCCACGGTCAAGGGGGTCAGTCACGAGCTTCTCTCCGTCCACATCGACCCCGCGGTCATCGACCCGGCCGATCCCGAGATGCTGCAGGATCTCGTCGTGGCTGCAGTCAACGGTGCGATGCGGGCCGCCGCCGAGGCCGCCGAGTCGCAGATGGGCGGCCTCGCCGACGGACTCGGAGGTCTGGGCGGTCTGCTCGGCTGATGTACGAGGGCCCGCTCCAGCGCCTCGTCGACGAGTTGTCCCGCCTCCCGGGCATCGGAGGCAAGTCGGCACAGCGGATCGCATTCCATCTGCTCAGCATCCAGGACGTCGACGCTCGCCGCCTGGGTCAGGCGATCCTCGATCTGCGGGAGCAGGTCGGGCATTGCCGCCGCTGCTTCAACGTCACCGTCTCCGAGGAGTGCACCATCTGTCGCGACGGCCGCCGGGACACCTCGGTGGTGTGCGTGGTAGAGCGGCCGCAGGACATTGTCGTCGTCGAGCGGACCCAGGAGTTCCGTGGGCTCTATCACGTGCTCGGCGGCTCGTTGTCACCGATCAACGGCATCGGACCGGATCAACTCCGCATCCCCGAACTCCGCAAGCGGGTGGACGTCGAGCAGCTCACCGAGCTGATCATCGCCACCAACCCGACGATGGAAGGTGACGCCACCGCCATGTACCTGGCCAAGGAGTTCAAACCGCGGGGACTCAAGGTGAGCCGGCTCGCCAGCGGCCTTCCGGTCGGCGGGGACCTCGACTACGCAGACGAGCTGACGCTCGGCCGGGCATTGGTCGGCCGCATGGAGCTGTAGCCCGTCCGATGCGCATCCTGCTCGTCGAGCCGTACTTCGGGGGCTCTCATCGGGCGTGGGCGGAGGGATATGCCGCCGCGTCGGCGCACGATGTCACCCTTGTCACGCTCGAGGCTCGCTGGTGGACGTGGCGAATGAGAGGGGCCGCGGTCACGCTGGCCGAGCAGGTCGCCGCGTTGGCGGTGGACGGCTACCGGCCCGATGTCGTGTTCGTCTCCGACATGGTCGACGTCGCCGCGCTGCGCTCCTTCCTCCACGATGTCGTCGGCCACCCGCCGCTGGCGCTCTACTTCCACGAGACCCAGCTCACCTACCCCGACAGCCCACAAATGACCCCCGACGCGTCCTACGCCTTCACGAACTGGACGTCGGCGCTGGCGGCCGACGCAGTGTTCTTCAACAGCCAATATCACCGGGACGTGTTCTTCTCGGAGGTGCCGCGTCTCCTGAAGGGGTTCCCCGACCACACTCACACGCACCTGGTCGGCAGAGTGGCCGGCCGGTCCATGGTGCTGCCAGTGGGTGTGGACCTTTCATGGGCGGGGGCCCCGAGGGCGGAGGGCGGTGACCCGCTGGTGCTGTGGAGCCACCGCTGGGAGCACGACAAGGATCCCGAGACGTTCGCCGACGGAGTACGCGCCGCGGCCGCCACCCACGACTTCCGCCTCGCGCTCCTCGGAGAGCGGTTCCGAACCGTGCCTGGTGCGCTCGACGAGCTGGCCGAGGAGTTCGCCGACCGGATCGAGGCCAACGGATACCTCCCGCCCGACGAATACCGCCGTCTGTTGCTGCGATCGGACATCGTCGTGAGCACTGCTCGACAGGAGTTCTTCGGCGTCAGCATCGTCGAAGCGGTCGCCGCGGGCGCACGCCCGGTGCTGCCCGATCGTCTCGCGTATCCGTCGTTGATCCCGGCCCCGCATCATGAAGACGTCCTCTACCGGCCGGGAGGGTTTGCCGCCGCACTCCGCGCGGCCCTCGACCACCCGCGGTCGCCGGACGGGTTGCGTGAGGCGATGACGATGTTCGACTGGTCGGTGATGGCTCGCCGCTATGACGCCGCCTTGGAGGCGCTGTGATCCAACATGTGGTGTGGGATTGGAACGGCACCCTGTTCGACGACTTCCACGTGGTCGTCGAGGCCGTCAACGCCGGCATCGAGCCCTTGGGCATCGGTCGGATCACCCAGGACGACTACCGGACCCACTACACCCGTCCGGTGAAGCGGTTCTACGACCGGCTGGCGGGGCGGGAGATCTCCGAACAAGAGTGGTTGGAACTCGACCACCGCTTTCACGATGCGTACCGGGATATGCTTCCCACCGTGGGCCTCTCCCAGGAGGCGGTGACGGCGCTGGAGGTCGTCACCGAAGTTCCGGCGGGCCAGTCGCTCTTGTCGATGTTCCCCCATCACGAACTCCTGCCCCTGGTCGACCATCTCGGCGTCGGCGGGTTCTTCCAGCGCATCGACGGGCTCCGGGGTGAGCCCGGTGCCGCCAAGGCGGGGTTCCTCGAGGCGCACCTGCGGGAGATCATGAAGCACGAAGACCCGGCCAGCGTGCTGCTGATCGGAGACGCCACCGACGACGCGTCGGCCGCCCTGCACGTGGGCGCCGCCGTCGTGCTGGTCGACCATGGCTCGCATCATCGGAGCGGGCTCGAGTCGATGGGCGTGCCCGTGGCCCACGGCCTGCTGGAGGCCCTGCGCCTGGGGGGTGTGATCTGACGCCGCTTGACCGCTTCCACCGGCGTCGGCACCATCGAGGTCGTGAAGTACTGGCTGATCAAGTCCGAGCCTGACGCGTATTCGATCGACGATCTCGAACGAGACGGCACCGAGCACTGGGACGGCATCCGCAACTACCAGGCCCGCAACATCATGCGGGACGAGATGACCGTCGGCGACCGCGTCCTCTTCTACCACTCGAGCGCCAAGCCACCGGGTGTCGTGGGGCTGGCGGAGGTTGCCAGCCAGCCGTATCCCGATCACACCCAGTTCGACCCGGAGTCCAAGTATTTCGACCCCACCTCGGATCCCGCCGACCCGCGGTGGATCATGGTGGACATGCGCTTCGTCGAGAAGTTCCCGCGCCTGGTCGGCCTGCCGGAGCTCAAGACGCACGCGCCGCTGCGGGACATGGTGCTGCTCAACCGGAGCCGGCTGTCGGTGCAGCCGGTCCGGAAGGAGGAGTTCGACTACATCGTCGACCTGGGGCGGCAGCCGGCTGAAGCGTGAGCTCCCCGGCGTCGGGTTCACGCCGGCGGGCCATGTCGCGGACCGCGGACCAGGCTCTCGACATCGCGGATCGCGATCCCGGTACCTTCTTCCAGCCATTCCGCAGGGACGCGCATCGCGGCGAGATGGGATTCGAGCTGGTCGCCGGCGGCGTGAGCCGATCCGCCGAGCATGCGGGCCACGGTGGCCAGCCGCCGGAGCGCCATCACCGCCTCGAACCAGGGATCCGAAGTGGCGGCGGCGAAAGAGCCGGCCCATTGCGGTGCGTACATCTCGGCCAGGAGACGTGACCACGCCAGATCGAAGCGAGGATCCGTCGCGCGGGCACTCGTCCAGTCGATGACCCACGGGCCTCCGGCCCACAGCACGTTTCCCGGGTGGAAGTCCAGGTGACACCACGCCGTCTCCACGTCCGACGGCTGGTGGGCGAGGAGCGTCGAGACGAAGGGTCGAAAGGCGGGTAGCGCGTCGGCGGCACGGGTGAAGCCCTCACGGACCCACGCCAGCGGAGGGTCGGGACGGCGGACCGGGAGCCTGTGCAGGCGATCGAGCAGGCGTCGGCAGGCGCGGCCGACCGGCTCGCCGACGGTGGCCGCATCCGTGTCCCACAACGTGGGGCCGTCGATGAAGTCCATGACGATCGCCTGCCGCCCTGCGACCACGGTGGTGCCCCGCACCCGGGGGACGGGGTACCCGAGGTCCGCGAGCTCGGTCATCACCGCTGCCTCGTGGAGGGCCGGACCAGGGTCTTCCCTGGCGTGCACCCGCAACGCCACGGTGCCGGTCGACGTCTCGCAGCGGTAGATGTGCGATTCCCAGCCGTGGGCGGCGAGGACGGGCCGGCCGGACGGTTCGAACCCGATCGATCGGAGCGCGTGCTCGAGGCTGTCCGGGTCGGTGTTCACCCGTACTCGATGCTCGAGAGCGCCCCCAGCTTGGTCAGATTGTGGAACGCGTCCATGTAGCGGATGGAACCGGTCTTGGAGCGCATCATCACCGAGTGCGTGATCGCACCGTCCCCGTGGAACTGCACCCCGTTGAGGAACTCGCCGCCGGTGATGCCGGTGGCGGCGAACGACACGTTGTTGCCGCCCACCAGGTCGGTCGTTCCCATCACCCGGCCCAGGTCGTACCCGTGGTCCGCCGCGTACGCCCGGTCGTCGTCGTCACGCGGCCACAACCTGGCCTGCATCTCCCCTCCCATGCAGCGCATCGCCGCCGCCGCCAGCACCGCCTCGGGCGAGCCGCCGATGCCGAGCAGCATGTCGATGCCCGTCCCGGCCCTGCCGGTGGCGATCGCCCCCGAGACGTCCCCATCCTGGATCAGGCGGATGCGCGCCCCCGCCCGGCGCACCTCGTCGATGTAGAGCTGGTTCCGGGGGCGGTCGAGGATGATGACGGTGAGGTCGTTGATGTCGCTGTCCTTCGCCTTCGCCACCCTGGTCAGGTTGCGGGCGATGGGGGCATCGAGATCGATCATGCCCCGCGCCTCGGGTCCCACCGCGATCTTCTCCATGTACACCATCGATCCGGGGGCGAACATCGCCCCGCGCTCGGCTACCGCCAGCACCGCCAGCGCCCCCGGCATGCCATGGGCGACCAGCCGGGTTCCTTCGACCGGGTCGACGGCCACGTCGACTTCCTGGCCCTCCCCGTTGCCGACGCGCTCACCGTTGTGGAGCATCGGCGCCTCGTCTTTCTCCCCTTCCCCGATCACCACCACCCCCCGGAGATCGAGCGTGCCGAGATGAGCCCGCATCCCGTCCACCGCCGCCCCGTCGGCGGCCTCCTTGTCGCCCCGCCCCTGCCAGCGGGCGGCCGCCATGGCGGCGGTCTCAGTCACCCTGGCGAGGTCGAGACCCAGGTTGCGGTCGGGGATCTCAGCCATCAGGCGACCCTCAGGATCAGCGCGTCACCCTGGCCGCCGCCACCACACAAGGTGACCGCACCCACCCCGCCGCCTTGGGCGCGGAGCGCATGGACGAGGGTGACGACCAGCCGTGTCCCGGTGCAACCGATCGGGTGGCCGAGCGCCACCGCCCCTCCGTTCACGTTCACCTTGTCGTCCGGGATCTCGAGCATGCGCGCCGACCAGAGGGCGACTGCTGCGAATGCCTCGTTGATCTCCACCAGATCGAGGTCCGCCGGTTCCATCCCCGCCTTCTTGAGTGCCACGCGCAGCGCCTCGGCCGGACGCTCGTGCAAGGTGGCATCGCCTCCGCCGATCTGCCCGTAGGAGAGGATCTCGGCCACGATCGGGCTGCCGTTGGCCTCCGCCGCCGCCCGCTCGGCGACCACGACGGCCGCGCCCCCGTCGGAGATCTGCGAGGCGTTGCCGGCCGTGATGGTCCCGTCGGCCACGAAGGCGGGGCGGAGTGCGGCGAGGGTGGCGGAAGTGGTGCCCGGCCGGATCCCTTCGTCGCGTGACACCAGCACCGGATCGCCCTTGCGTTGGGGGACCGCCACCGGGGTGATCTCGGCGGCGAACGCCCCGGACTCTGTGGCCGCCAAAGCTCGTTCGTGGGAGCGGGCCGACCAGTCGTCCTGTTCGGTCCGGCCGATGCCGAGACCGGCGTTCTTGTGGTCGGACGACTCTCCCATCGTGCAATGGTCGAAGGCGCAGAAGAGCCCGTCGTGGTTCATCACGTCCACCATGGTGACGTCGCCGATGCGCGCCCCCCACCGGACCTCGCGCACCACATGGGGGGCGTTGGACATCGACTCCATCCCGCCGGCGACCACGAACGTGGCATCGCCGGCGGCGATCGCCCGGTTGGCGAGTCCGATCGCGGCCAGTCCGGACAGACACACCTTGTTGACGGTGACCGACGGGACGTGCATCGGGAGCCCGCCCCGTACCGCCGCCTGCCGGGCGGTGATCTGTCCCTCCCCTGCCTGCAGGACCTGGCCGAAGATCACTTCGTCGACGGCGCCCGGATCCGTGCCGGATCTCCCCACCGCGGCGGCGATCGCCTGTCCTCCGAGTTCGACGGCCCGCAGCGAAGCCAGGGCTCCTCCGTACTTCCCGATGGGGGTCCGGGCCAACCCCGTGATCACGGCACTCATGCACCCGAGCCTATCGGGGTCGGCGTGGCAGGGAGTCGGCCGTGCGTTCGGTCATGGCCGTCAGCCGGCGGATAGCATCGGCGGGTCGTCCGCCGAGACGAGGAGCCAACGTGGCGACCACGCCAGAGAAGATCGACCTGTTGGGCGGTACTCCCGAACCCAGGGTTCCCAGCTACCGCCACGGTAGCTGGGAGCCCACGGTTCCCCCGTGGGCGGGCGCGGCGGCTGGCATCCTGCTGGCATGAAGCTGCTGAACGTCGACCACACGGCGATCGCGGTGCGCGACCTCGACGCCGCCATCGCCGGCTTCGAGGAGCGCTACCGGGTGACGCCCCTCTATCGCGAGACCGTCGAATCCCAGGGTGTCGAGGAGGCGATGATCCCGGTCGGCGGGTCCTTCGTCCAGTTGCTGCGACCGCTTGCTCCGGACACCCCGGTGGGGCGCTTCCTGGAGCGCAACGGCGAGGGACTCCATCACGTCGCGTTCGCGGTGGTCGACATCGAGGCGGCGTTGGAGCACCTCGCCTCCGGGCAGGCGGCGCTGATCGATCGACATCCGCGGCTCGGCGGCCGGGGAGCGCGCATTGCCTTCGTCCATCCCCGTGACCTGGCCGGTACGCTCATCGAATTGGTGCAACTCGATGATTGAAGACGGATCGGTCGAGATCAGGGGCGGCGTCGGACCCTACGAAGCCGCGGCCATCCTGGCCGTCATCCGCGCCAGTCTCGCCGCCGAGGAGCGAGCGAGATCCAGGCGTCCACCCGACCGCCGTCCACCGGCCTGGGTGCGGCTCGGCATGGGCACCCCGGTGGGTCGATTCGACCCGCCGGTATCGCCCGAACCAGGGCGCAACTGGCCGGACTGATGCGGCGATGCCGTAGATTGGCGCATCCATCAGCACCGGAGGTTGCACGTGACATCGGCGTTCCCTGAGGCTCCCACCGCTCCGTTCGGGACGGTCTTCGCTGAATCGATGGCCGTGACGACCTGGAAGGACGGGTCGTGGGCGGAGCCGCAGGTCGGCCCCACCGCGCCGTTCACCTTCCACCCGGCTACGCACGTCCTCCACTACGGAAGCGCCTGCTTCGAGGGGCTGAAGGCGCACCGGGGATCCGACGGCGTGGTCCGGATCTTCCGGGCCGACAAGCACGCCGCCCGCATGGCGATCAGCGCCGGCATCCTGCGCCTGCCCGTGCCGCCGCCGGAGATGCTGCAGTCGATGATCGTCGAGACCGTGGCGGCCAACCGGGACATCGTCCCCGTGTCACCCGGCTCGCTCTACCTGCGGCCGACGCTGATCGGGACCGAGGCCAACATCGGGGCGGCGGCGGTGCCGAGCAAGGAGGCGCTGCTGTTCGTGCTCGCCAGCCCGGTCGGCGACTACTTCAAGGGTGGTGTCCGGCCCCTGAAGATCGCCATCGAAGAGGAACAGCCCCGCTCCACCCCCCACTTCGGGATGGTGAAGAGCGGGGCCAACTATGTCATGGCGCTGGGGATCACCATGGATCGGCGCGAACAGTACGGCATCGACCAGGTGCTCTTCGCACCAGGCGGCGACGTGCAGGAGACCGGCGCGTCGAACTTCCTGCTGATCGACTCCGAACGGATCGTGACGCCGGCGCTGACCGAATCGTTCCTCCACGGCGTCACCCGCGACTCCGTACTCCAGCTGGGACGTGACCTCGGCTACGAAGTCGAGGAGCGGGCGCTCACCGTGTCCGACGTGGTCGAGTGGGCTGCGCGACCCGACGCCGAGGCGGCGTTGTCGGGCACCGCGGCGGTGCTCTCGACGGTGGGGACGCTGGTGATCGACGGGGAAGAGATCCCGGTCGGCACCGGAGACGTCGGATCACAGACGACGAGGCTGCGCGGGGCGCTCCGCGACATCCA
>CAZCRP010000115.1:0-8781 GCA_964501055.1 uncultured Acidimicrobiaceae bacterium | reverse complement strand
GACGATCTGGCGGCCGCGGATGCGCGCTTCGAGCCCGAGGACGTGGAGCGCCTCGATGTCACGGACTCCCTCCGGCGGCGCATCTCCCCGGGTGGAGGGTCGGTGGAGTCGGTCCACCGCCAGGTGACCGCCCTTCGGCGCCTGCTGTGACCGGGATCGGTCACACGAGGAACAGCACGACCGGGTAGGTCGCCAGCAGCACCGCGCCCTGCCAGCGGTCGAGCCGGTTGCCGACGGTCGCGAGCAAGCCGGCCACCACCGCCACCGCCACCATCACGAGCATGCTCGGGTTGAAGTCGGTGTCGAAGGCACCATCGCCGATGATGCCCGCCACCCCGCCGACGCCGAGCGCGTTGAACAGGTTGGAGCCGAGCACGTTCCCGAGCACGAGGTCGTTCTCGTTGCGGCGGGCGGCCGCGAGAGCGGTGGCGAGCTCGGGCAACGAGGTACCCACCGCCACGAGCGTGAGACCGATGAACGCCTTGGAGATGCCGAGCCCCAGCGCCACGCGTTCGGCTCCGGTGACGAGAAGTTGGGCGCCCAGCAGGGTGAGCAGCAGCGAGCCGAGCCCGAAGAGCGCCTCGATGCCGGGGCGGATGTCCTCGTCGCGCCCGATCTTGGCCAGATCGATGTCGGCGCCGTCGCGACGCGACCACACCACCAACAGCGCGATCGCCACGACGAGACCAACGGCGAGGACGACGCCGTCGAGACGTGACAGCACGCCGTCCCAGGCGAGACCCGTCATGATCAGCAACCCGAGGAGCATCAGCCCGCCCTCGCGGCGGATGATGCGGCCCTGACCGTGGATCGGGCTCAGGAGCACGCTCAATCCGAGGACGAGCGCGATGTTGGCGACGTTGGAGCCGACGATGTTCCCCATCGCCAAATCCAGCCCCTCCGGTTCGGCGGCGGCGATGCCGGAGACGAGCATCTCGGGCAGGGAGGTGCCGAGCCCCACCACGACGGCCCCGATCAGGATCGGCGACACCCCGAAACGTTTCGAGATCCTGGCCGCCGCCAGCACCAGCCGATCGGCGGCGAAGGTGAGCAATACCAGCCCGCCCAGTACCTGGAGGACGGAAGTGAGGGGGAGATCCACGCGCCGGAACCGTAGACGGGATGCGGGCCAAACCCGATCGCAGCGTGCGGTACCGTCCCGGAGGATGCAGAAGCGATACGTCGAGAGCAACGGTGGGCGCATGGCGTACGTCGAGCGGGGGACCGGCCGGCCGATCGTCTTCCTCCATGGCAACCCGACCTCGTCGTACTTGTGGCGGGACGTGATCGGCGAGCTCGAGGAGGTCGGCCGCTGCATCGCCCCCGACCTGATCGGGATGGGTGACTCGGAGAAGGTGGATGGCGAGTACCGGTTCGTCGATCACCGGCGTCATCTCGACGGCTTCCTGGCGGCCGTCGGAGCCCAGGAGGACGTGACCCTGGTCGTCCACGACTGGGGCGGAGGGCTGGGATTCGACTGGGCCAACCGCCACCGGGGGTCGGTGCGGGCGATCGCCTACATGGAGACGATCGTGATGCCGGTGGAGTGGGACGACTGGCCGGAGCTGTCGCGCCCCATCTTCGAGGCGATGCGCTCTGACGCCGGCGAGTCGATCGTGCTGGACAAGAACGTCTTCGTCGAGCGGATCCTGCCCGCCTCCGTGCTCGAGCCACTGGCGCCCGAGGTCATGGAGGAGTACCGCCGACCGTACGTGGCCGGCGGGGAGAGCCGCCGGCCGACCCTGACCTGGCCCCGGCAGATCCCGATCGGCGGCGTGCCGGCGGACGTGCACGCCATCGTGGCGGCCTACGCCTCCTGGCTGTCGGAGACACCGATTCCCAAGCTGTTCGTCAATGCCGATCCGGGCTCGATCCTGGTCGGACGCCAACGTGAGTTCTGTCGCACCTGGCCCAACCAGCGAGAAGTGACGGTCCCTGGGTCTCATTTCGTCCAGGAGGACTCCGGACCCGAGATCGGCAGGGCCATCGCCGGCTTCCTGCGGGAGCTCAGCTGACGTGGTCCTGGTGCTCCTGCCGGCACTGGCCGTGTCGGCTGCCGCCATCGCCGGCTTCCTCGGGGGCTGGTGGTGGTGGTTCGATCTCCTGTCGAACTTCCGACCCCAGTACGCCGTCGTCGGTGCGGTCCTCGGACTGGTGCTGATCCTCGGCAAGTGGCGGAGGAGCGGCGGGGTCGTCTTCGCCGTCGCCGTGCTGAATGCGGCGTTGGTGGGGCAGTTGTATCTGGCTCCCGGCGCCGCGCCGACGGTGGGTGAGTCCTTCGTCGTGATGTCGTTCAACGTGCGGGCCGCCAACGAGGGACGGGCGGGGGTCTTCGACTACATCGGACGCACGGGCCCCGACGTCGTGTTCCTGCACGAGTCCACCCGGCTGTGGGAACAGGCCGCCCGCGAGGCCGACCTCGGTTACGACATCTACGAAGTGGGTCAGCCGGGCCTGATCTTCTCGACGCTGGTCCTGGCACCGCCCGGCTCCCGTTACGAGTCCTTCGGGTTCGCCACCGCCGAGCCCAGGGCGGTCGAGGTGGTGTTCGACGACGGGCACGGACCCGTGCGGCTGCTCGGCGTGCACCCGCTCTCGCCGATCACCGCCGAGCGCGCCGCGCTGCACGGCCTCCAGCTCGACTGGGTGAGCGGCTGGGTGAGGGAGGCAGAAGGGCCGGTGGTCGTGGCGGGCGATCTGAACGCCACCCAGTGGTCACACGGCTTCCGGCGGCTGACCGGGAGCACCGGTCTCAACGACTCCACCCGCGGCTTCGGGCTGCAGCCGTCCTTTCCCATGGACGGCAACCCGCTGATCAGAGTCCAGATCGATCACGTGCTGTACAGCGACGGCCTGACAGTTCTCGACCGGCGGCTGGGCCCCCGGCTCGGGTCCGACCACGCGCCGGTGATCGCCGAACTGGCACGAACCGGCTGATCTGTCACACTTCGCTCGACCATGCCTGACCGCTTCCGTGACCACCGCGCCGCCCTGGCAGCCGCCATCGGCGAGAACTCCATCGCCGTCGTCCCCGCCGCGGGGGAGACCGTGCGCAACAACGACGTCCACCACCCGTTTCGTCAGGACTCGGACTTCCACTACCTGACCGGGTTCCACGAGCCCGACGCCGTCTGCGTGCTGGTCCCGGGCCACCCCGAGGGGGAGCTGCATCTGTTCGTCCGGCCGCGCGATCGCGAGATGGAGATCTGGACCGGATACCGGGTGGGGGTGGAAGGAGCGAAGGAGCGGTTCGCCGACGCCGCCTACGACCTGTCCGAACTGGAGACGATGCTGCCCCGGTTGATGCAGGGACGCGACACGCTGTTCTACCGGCTGGGGAACGCCACCCACGATGCGGCCATCGGCCGGCTCCTCGTCACTGCCCGCTCGCAGCACGAGCGCTTCGGCAAGGCCGTCCCCCTCGCCATCCACGACGTGGGGGTGGTGTTGGCGGAGCTGCGGCTCCAGAAGTCCGAGTCCGAGATCGAGAGTCTGCGAGCGGCGTGCACCCTCTCGGTGGAGGGCCATCGCGAGGCGATGCGGTTCGCTCGTCCCGGACTCTACGAGTATCAGGTGCAGGCGGCGATGGAGTTCGTGTGGCGGGAGGCGGGATCACCCCGCGACGGTTACCCCTCGATCGTGGCCTCCGGCCCCAACGCCATCGTCCTCCACTACGTCGAGAACGACCGGCTCATCGAAGACGGCGACCTCATCCTCATCGACGCCGCCGCCGAGATCGACATGTACAGCTCGGACATCACCCGCACGTTCCCTGCCAGCGGGACCTTCACCGGCCCCCAGCGGGCCGTCTACGAAGTGGTGCTGGCGGCGGAGCGAGCCGGAATCGGCGCCTCACGGCCCGGTGCCACCCTGCGTGACGTCCACGAGGCTTCCACCGCGGTGCTGGCCGAGGGCCTGGCCGAGTTGGGGCTGGTGCCGCGACCGGCCGCGGACGTTCTCGCCATGCATCTCTACCGGCCGTTCTTCATGCACGGCACCAGCCACTGGCTGGGTCTCGACGTCCACGACGCCGGCGCCTACCGGGTGGCAGGCGAACACCGGCCGCTCGAGCCTGGCATGTCGTATACCGTCGAGCCCGGCATCTACGTGGCGCCGGACAACCCGGAGGTGGAGTTCACCTTGCTGTCCCACGACCTCGACGCCTGGACCGAGCGCCGCATCCTGCAGGGGACCACGGCCGCCCGCGCGGCGGAGGAGGCCGAGAAGGAGGCCGCCGAGAAGATCACCCACCGGATCCCCGCCAAGTTCCTCGGGATCGGCATCCGCATCGAGGACGACGTCCTCATCACCGCCGACGGTCACGAGAACCTCACTGCCGGCGTCCCCACGTCGATCGAGAAGATCGAATCCCTCTGCGCGGAACCCTCCTGGCTCGACCGCCAGTGACCACCGAGGGGGGTTCCGCGTACCCAGGGTTCCCAGCTACCGCCACGGTATCTGGGAACCCTGGGTACGGCGCGACGAGCGGCTGAACGGCGCCGGTCGGGGGGTGATCAGACCGCGGCGGGCACCACGTAGTTGACGATCGCCACGAAGTTGACGGCTGTGGCCGCCACCACCAGGACGTGGAACAGTTCGTGGTGGGAGAAGACGCGGGGGAACAGCTTGGGACGACCGACGAGCATCAGGACCATTCCCACCGTGTACAGCGTCCCCGACAGGGCCAAGAGCACGATGATGCCCGCGCCCAGCCGCTCGGCGATGTGGAACATCGGGATGACCGCCGCCCAACCCATCATCGACTGGATCGTGACCGAAGGCCCGAGCCGGATGTTCCGTTCGAAAAACTTGAGGACGATGCCCACCGCGGCCGCCATCCACACCGCCACCAGGCTGGCCGCGCGCCAGGCCGGCTCCAACGCCACCACCGCGATCGGGGTGTAGGTCCCGGCGACGACGAGGAAGATCGCCGAATGGTCGAGGCGACGCATACGTGCCTTCCAGGCGTCGGTCCACGGCACCGAGTGGTACAGACACGAAATCGTGAACATCGCCACCAGACTCCCGGCGTACACGCCCAACGCCACCCGGAGCGACAGCTGCGCCGGGTTGATCGCCAGCAGCGCGACGAGACCGACGGCAGCGAAGACGGCGGCGGCCCCGTTGAGGAAACCGCGCACCGGGTGATGCATCCGCCCCAGTGTCAGCATGGCGCCGACGCGTTGCATGGCGCCCATCTCGGATTGCGGGTCGTCGGCTCCGATGCCAGGAGTGTGGTGGGTTTCGCCGTCCATCCGGGGAGCGCTTTCCGATCGGGAGCGTCTCGGTAGTGTGAGTGTCATGGCATGGGCGCCGCTGAGACCCACGGACCTTCTCTACAAGCTGTACGAGGACCGCCTACTGGCGGGACTCGACCGCACGCGCTTTCCGAAGCACGTCGCGGTCATTCTGGACGGTCACCGGCGGTATGCGCGATCAGAGGGCCTCGCCAGCTACACCGACAGCTACCGGGCGGGGATGCAGCGCTTCGAGGACTTTCTCGATTGGAACGCAGAACTCGGTATCGAGGCAGTGACCGGATGGCTGCTGTCGCGGGAGAACCTCGACCGCCCGGCCGCCGAACTGGACCCGTACTTCGAGGTGCTGGTCGAGTTGTTCGACCGACTCCCGGCCCGCTGCGCCTCGTGGGACATGGCGGTGCGGTTCATCGGCAGCATGGATCTCCTCCCCGTCGGGGTCGTCGAGTCGGCCAAGCGGGCGGAAGAGTCGTGCCGTGAGGGGTCGCGGTGGCTGACGATCGCGCTCGGCTACGGCGGCCGCCAGGAGATCGTCGACGCCGCCCGCGATCTCGTCTCGCATCTCGCGGCCGAAGGAGTCGCCGCCGACGAGATCGCCGAGCGGATCGACGCCGATGCCCTGGCCGGGAGGATGTACTCGGCCCACCTCCCCGACCCTGACCTCCTCATCCGCACCTCGGGCGAGTCGCGGCTCTCCGGGTTCTTGCTCTGGCAGTCGGCGTATTCGGAGTTCGTGTTCGTCGACGTGTTCTGGCCGGCCTTCCGTCGGGTCGACTACCTCCGCGCCCTGCGCAGCTTCACCCTGCGCGAGCGCCGGTTCGGGAGATGACCACCTCGGTCAGCGGGTGACCCGGTCTCGCGACAGGTGCGAGACGTCCCCGAAGGCGTGCATGCCGAAGGCGTAGGCGGTCGAGATGCGGTTGGTTCGCAGCACGGCCACCGCCGTGTGCGCCGAGTCGAAGCGCGCCCACTCCCACGGTGTCGGCTGCACTCCCAGCAGATGCGCGATCGACACGGCGTTCGTACCTCCGTGCGCCACCCACAGGATGCGCTTCGACGCCGCCTGTTCCCACAGATGGGGATCGTCCTCCGCCACCCGCGCCAGCCCGTGGGAGGCCAGGGTGTGCCGTAACCCTCCCACCACCCGTTCGTAGAACTCGACCACCGGTTCCCCGCCCGGCAGGCCCTGCCAGAGCCGCTCCCGCGGCGAGAGGTTGTGCTCGGAGAAGAGTTCGTAGAACGAATCGGCCGGACGCCCCTGCCACTCGCGGGGGTTGCGGATCTCCTCCAACCAGTCGACGACCTCCGCCGGCCGTCCGAGCGCCTGTTCCAGCGGCTCTGCGGTCTGACGTGCCCTGACGAGCGGCGACACCCACAACTCGTCGATCTCCCCCCAGTCGCGTTCCGCCAGGGCCTCGGCCTGGGCGCGGCCGAGGGGCGTCAGCTCCGGGTTGTTCTCGACCCGGTTGTGCGGTGTCCAGTCCGGCTGGCCGTGACGTACCAGAATGATCTCCATCGGGTTGCCACGGTAGATGGGGAACCGCCACCCGATACCACGACGTCTCATCCATGACACGAGGAGCTTCCATGAAACGATTCACCGCCTTCGTCGCGCTCACCCTCGTGCTGGCCGCGTGTGGCAACGACGACGCCCAGCCTGCCACCACGACCACCACCGTCGCGACCACGACCTCGTCGACGACCACGACGACGACGGAACCCACGACCACCACCACCTCTCCCGCCCACACCGGAGCAGTCGTCGTGTACATCCTCGACCCGTCGGGGAGCAACGGCTTCCGGCAGGGACCGTTCCTGTATCCGATCTCGGTTTCTGCCCTCGGCGGCCAGGACGAGGCAGAGGCGGTGCTCGTCACGCTGTTCGGCCTCGAGGGATTCGACACAGCCGTACCCGCCGGCTCAACTCTCGACGCGTTGAACCTGGACGGATCGACCGCGGTGGTGGACCTCTCCGAGGAGTTTGCGGGCGGGGGCGGCTCGCTGTCGGTGATGGCGCGGCTGGCCCAGGTCGTGTTCTCCCTCACTGCCCTCGACGGGATCGACGACGTGCTCCTGGTCGAGGACGGCGATCCGGTCGAGGTCTTCTCGGCCGAAGGTCTCGTCCTCGACGGCCCGCTGGCCCGTGCCGACTTCGAGGACCTCGTGCCCGGCATCCTGGTCGACGTTCCCGCCGCCGGTGCGGTCGTCGACTCCCCGGTGGTCATCTCCGGTGTGGCAGCGGCGTTCGAGGGGGTGTTCCAGCTCCAGATCCTGGAAGGCAACGACGTGATCTTCGAGCCTCCCTTCGTGAGCACCGGGTCCGGGGTCGGCTTCGGCGAGTTCGACCTGGTCGCCGATATCGAAGCGCCGGCGGGGACCGTCCTGACGATCAGGGTGTGGGAGTTCTCGGCCGAGGACGGCTCGGTCATCTCCGAGCGCTTCGTGCCGTTCACGATCGGAGGCTGATCGGGGGCGCAGCGCCCGAGCCTCGGTATCGTCCTGGCCTGATGGTTTCCGTCGCCGACGCCCGTCGCAGCCTGATCGACCACCTGCGGGAGCACGCCGTCCGCACCGACGGCCCGTTCACGCTGCGGTCCGGTGCCGTGAGTGACTGGTACATCGACGCGCGCCAGACGACGTTCGACGGGGTGGGGGCGGGCCTGGTGGGCGACGCGCTGCTCGCCGTCCTCGCTCCCGGAGTCCAGGCGGTCGGCGGGATGACGATGGGGGCTGACCCGATCGCACTCGCCGCCGTGGTGCGAGCGGCGGAGGCTGGTCGCCCGCTGCGGGCCTTCTCGATCCGCAAGGACGTCAAAGGGCACGGGACCGGCGGACGTCTGGTCGGACCGGTGCGAGCGGGGGACGTGGCGGCGATCGTCGACGACACCGTCACCACGGGAGGAGCCTTGATCGAGGCGATCGACGTGGCCCGCCACGCCGGCCTCGTGGTGGAACAGGCGATCGCCATCGTCGATCGGTCGGATGGTGTCGTGGCGGAGAGGGTGGCGTCCGCCGGGGTGCCGTACACGACGCTGGTGGAAGTCGCCGAGTTGGGGGTGACGCGATGAGTCCGGTCGTGATCCGGCGTTCGGCGCTGCGCATGTGGACGTGGTCGCTCGCCGGGGTACCGCTCGTGGTGATCGGCGTCGACGTCCTCACCCGCCGCCGGCTGACGAACGCCCTCCGTGATGTGCTGTTCCGGCCGGAGGACACCCAGCTGTTCGAGGCACGGGACGTGATCTGGGCGTGGGCGATGCTGATCTGCGGATTGCTGCTGGTGGTGGTGGGCTTGAAGGAGCTCATGTTCCCGACCGCCGTCGTCGAGGCGAACTCGCGCGGGCTGCGGCTCAAGATCGCCGGGCCTTTCCGCCCGGCCGTCCGTCTCCCGTGGGAGGTGGTCGACGACCTCGGGTCCGGTTCCGTCGCCGACGAGGGCGATCAACTGCCCGTGCTGTGGGTGTGGGTGCGGGACGGGGCGATCGTGCCCGACCAGCCGTGGGCGGCACGGTGGATCGACGAGCGG
>CAZCRP010000114.1:0-8845 GCA_964501055.1 uncultured Acidimicrobiaceae bacterium | reverse complement strand
CCCGTCCACGCTCGCCGCAACGGGGACGTCGGCCCCGCCCGCCACCACGGTCCCATCCGTCGCATCGTCTTCCACCACCCTCGCGCCGTCTCCGACGACGACCACGACGGTCGACCCCCACCGCCGTCCCGAGTGGCTGGGCACCAGGCCCCTTCCCCTCCGCCCCGACGGCTTCGGCGAGGTGCGACCGACGCCCCCGGAGCTGATCCCACGGGCCTTGTCCACCCCTCCGCTCCTGTCTCCCCCGCCCGACGCGACGTTCGTCGGATCCGTCGGACCGATCCCCCCTGACGTGCTGGCCCGGTCGACCTGGACACCCGCCTGTCCCGTGTCGGTGGACGAGCTGCGCTATCTCACCGTTTCGCATTGGGGATTCGACGACCGGTTCCACACGGGCGAGGCGATCGTCCACCGCGACCACGCCGCGGCCCTACTGGAGGTCTTCGAGCAGCTGCACGCGGCCCGCTTCCCCATCGAGGAGATGCGGGTGATCCACCCCGACGAACTCGACGCGCCACCCACCGGTGACGGGAACGTGACCACCGCCTTCGTGTGCCGTCCGGCGGTGGGGTCGACCAACTGGTCGATGCACGCGTACGGGATGGCCATCGACATCAACCCGTTCCACAACCCGTATCTGAAAGGCGACCTCGTCCTACCGGAGCTCGCCTCCTCCTATGTGGACCGGACGCGGGTGCTGGCGGGCATGATCGCCGAGGGTGACATCGTCGTCGCGGCGTTCGAGCGGATCGGTTGGCATTGGGGCGGACGGTGGAACTCGCTGTCGGACTGGATGCACTTCTCGGTGAACAACCGCTGACCGCTCATGCCAGACCACTCTCGACGACGACCGCCCCTTCGCTCGTCTCGATGACACCCAGCCCCGAGGAGGAGGCGGGCAGCAGGCAGGAGTCGGCCATGCCCAGCCGCACATCACCGACCGACGCCTCCCCCGCGACCACCGTCACGACCCGCATCTCGGACCGCCCGTCGAGATGCACTCGACCGCGTTCCGCCACGTGCTGGCGCATCCAGTAGGCCGGGCCGCGCACGAGATCGCGCGCTCCCGGACGCTCCATCGCCTCCCGCGAGATGGCCGCCGGATCACTCCGCACGATCGACTGTCGAGCCTCGGCGACGTGGATTGACCTGGGCGGGCGGGAGTACTCCTCGCTCCAGTCGTACAAGCGGAACGTGGTGTCGGAGGGAGTCTGGACTTCGAGGACGAGTACGCCGGCGCCGAGGGCGTGGACCCGACCGGCGGGGATGTGGTGGAACTCGCCTGCCTGCGCCGGCGCCCGACCGAGCAGCGGCACGATGCCGGGGCTCCCGATCGCCTCGTGCAACTCGTCGTTGGACACCTCGTCGCGGATGTCGAACCAGGCCACGGAGCCGGGATCGGCCCTGACGACGTACCACGACTCCGTCTTCGTCCTGGCGTCGGGCAGCGCTTCGGCCACGGCGGCCGGCGGATGGACCTGCACCGAGAGGTTCTCCCTTGCGTCGAGCAGCTTCACGAGGAGCGGGAAGCCGTGGTGGGGGTCGGGCGCAACGCTCCCGAGCAGTCCCTCACCGTACGCGTCGATCAGGTCAGCCGGAGACGATCCGGCCAGCGGACCGGTCGCAACACGGGTGCAGCGCTCACCGCCGTCTCCACCCGGCCCGAGATCGGCGATCTCCCAACTCTCCCCCACCCACCGGTCGGCAGGCAGCCGGCGGCCGAACTCGGCCAGTCGGCGGCCGCCCCACGGCCGTTCGACCGACAACGGCTCGAAGCACAACACGTCGGGAAGCACGGCTCCAACGTAACGTCACGACCTTCCCCGGACCACCGGAAACCCGACCACAATGACTGCATGACCGAGACCGCCGAGTTCGTCGACCGCCGCCTTCCCGCCATCTTCCTCAGCCACGGAGCCCCGCCGCTGGCAGACGACCCGCTCTGGACGCGGGAGCTCGCCAGCTGGTCGGCCGAGTTGCCCCGACCCAGCGCCATCCTTGTGGTCTCGGCGCATTGGGAGGCGGACCCGCTGACGGTGGGCGCCACGACCACCGTGCCGCTGTACTACGACTTCTGGGGGTTCCCACAGCGCTACTACGAAGTGACCTACCCGGCGCCCGGTGCGCCGGCATTGGCGGCGGAGGTCCGCCGGCTGCTGGCGGACGCCGGCTACCCCACCCACGACGATCCGGGCCGCGGGCTGGATCATGGCGCCTACGTGCCGCTCGTCGAGATGTTCCCCGCCGCCGACGTCCCCGTGCTCCAGATCTCCATGCCGACCCTCGACCCGCGGGAGCTCTTCGCCATAGGCCGGCACCTGGCGGCGTTGCGCGAACAGGGGGTGCTCATCGTCGGCAGCGGGTTCTCCACCCACAATCTGTGGGAGATGCGGATGGACCGACCCGCCTACGACCCGCCACCGGCGTGGTCGGCCGAGTTCGACGATTGGCTCGCCCGCCAAGTGGAGGCGAACGAGGTCGACGCCCTCCTCGACTTCGAGCGCCAGGCGCCGGCGGCCGGCATCGCCCATCCGCGCACCGAGCACTTCGCACCACTCTTCGTCAGCCTGGGTGCATCGGTGGAACAGGGGGATGGCGGGAGGACGGTCGTCGACGGCTTCTGGTTCGGCTTGTCGAAGCGCTCGATCCAGTTCGGTTGATCAATCGCCCCCGATGGGCTCTGACGTGACGACCGCGCCGATGACGGCGCCGTTGCCGTCCCGGACGGGAGCGCAATAGGTGCGGGTGACCAGCTCGGTGCCGTCCAGGCGGACGACGCGCAGGTAGAACGGTCCTGTCGACCGCCCCGTCCTGATCGTCTCGACCACGGGCGCGTTGTCGGCGGTGAGGGGTGTCCCGTCCTCGAAGCGCACGTCGAACATCTGCTGGCTGGCGGCCAGCGGCTCCGGCCGTTCTTCGTCGCTCCCCAGCGCGAGCATCTCGCGTTCGGCCCGGTTCGATCCGATCAGTCGAGGCGGGTCGCCGGCGAACACCGAGATGGCGATGGGGAGCGAGTCCATCACCGCGGCTCGCACCCGCCGCTCGAACTCCAACTCCGCGCCCAGCGACCGCCGGTCGACTCCCACCAGTGCCAGGGCCGCCAGCGCGGGCAGCACGCCCTCGGCGAACGCAGGCGGGGCACTGTCCCGCCAGCCGACGACCAGCAGACCCTCCAGCCCATCCGGTGATCGCATGGTGGTGGCGACGAGATGTTCGTCTTCGATGTCCGCCAACCACCCTCGCCAGCCCGGAGGCAACCAGGTGACCGAGCCGTTGGGGAGGGAGAGGACTTTGCGGGCATCATCCTCGAGCGGCATGGGGCGCTCGTCCCCGTCGGCCGCGATCCAGACCAATGAATCTCCCCGCCGCTGGTGGACGCGGGTGGTGGTGGCGCCCAGCATCTCCCGGCCGAGGCGGCCCACGCCGGTCAGGATGCGATCGACGGACGTTCCGACCAGCAGATCCGCCACCTCCTGCAGCAACCGCGCCCTGGGGGGAGGCGTGACCGGGCTGGAGAGGGATGATGCGACGCGCACCACCTCGTCGGACGCCGGCAGTTCGAACACGAAGCAAGCGCCCATCCCACTGGGACGTTGCAAGGGCGTGAGCGAGCCGCCCAGCGTCTCGGCCAGGCGACGGCTGGTGGAGAGCCCGACTCCGAGCCCCTGGGAGGACGGGACTTGACCTCCCGGCAGGCCGGGGCCGCTGTCGGTGACGCTGACCCGGGCAGTGTCGCCCTCCCGCTCCAAGGCCACCGTGACCGGGCCGTACGGGGCGTAGCGGGACACGTTCTGGATCAGGTTGGTCAGCACCTGCTTCGCCAGTGACGGGTCGGTGCTCGAGACGAGCCTCGTGTCCCCGACCACAGACGCCCGGTCAGAGACGCCGGGAAAGCGCGCCAGCGTGTCCTCCACGAGATCCACGAGCGCGACCGGACGACGCTCGACCGACAGCGTCCCCGAGTCGAGACGCCTCCGCTGCACCACGCCTTCGATGATCGACCGCAGATGGTTCGCCTCCGAGCGAGCCACTGCCAGCAATTCGCCGATCTCGGCTTCGTCCAGGGGCACAGGGGAGTCGGTCACCAGATCGATGGCACCCAGCACCCCTGTGAGCGGCGTCCTCAGCTCATGGGCGAGCTCGGTGATTCGATCGTCCACATACCTCTTCCCTCGCCGCGAGAGGATAGGAGGCACGGACGGCGCCCGGTGGGGGCGAATGAGCCGTGGTCAGCGAGGTGCGGCGGCGCGGACGACCGAGTCGCACGTCTGCCCGCGGATCGCCTCCGTACGCGAGGTTGGGGCCAGCTTCACGCCACCGCCCCCTTGGCGCGCAGCGAGACGATCCCGTCGGCGTCGTATCCGAGCTCCGTGAGCACGACTTCGGTGTGCGCACCCGGGACGGTGAGGGCGGCGGCGGCCGGAGTGGCATGGTTCGACAGACGGGGAGCAGGCGCCGGGTGATCGCTCCCCCGGTGCTGGACGAAGGTCCTACGCGCCAGGTTGTGCGGATGTCGACCCGCTTCGGCCATCGACAAGACCGGCGCCACGCAGGCGTCGGTGCCGGCGAAGACCGCGGTCCACTCGTCCCGGGTGCGGGTGAGGAAGACGCTCGCGAAGCGCTCGCGCAGGACGGGCCAGTCGGCGACCGAGTTCTGATCGGGCAATTCCTCGCCGGCCAGCCCGAGTCCCGCGATCAGCGCGGTGTAGAACTGCGGCTCGATGGCGCCCACCGCCATGTGCTCGCCATCGGCGGTCCGGTACGTGCGGTAATACGGGGCGCCGCCATCGAGCAGGTTCACCTCCCGTTCCGGACGCCACCATCCCTCCCCCATCAGGGAGTACTGCAGCGTGCCGAGGTAGGCGGCGCCGTCGGTCATGGCCGCATCGACGACACAGCCGCCCCCTCCGGCCCGCGCGGCGATGACACCGGCCAGCACCCCGCCGATCAGCATCATCCCTCCCCCGCCGTAGTCGCCCACCAGGTTGAGCGGCGGCACCGGACGGTCCGCCGGGCCGATGGCGTGGAGCATCCCGCTCAGAGCCAGATAGTCGATGTCGTGTCCCGCCATCGACGACCACGGTCCCTCCTGGCCCCATCCCGTCATCCGGCCGTAGACCAGCGAAGGGTTGACGGCGTGGCAGTCCTCCGGTCCCAGACCGAGGCGTTCCATCACCCCGGGACGGAAGCCTTCCACCAGCGCGTCGGCGCCGGCGACGAGGTCGAGGACGACCTGGCGTCCCTCCGGCTGCTTGAGGTTCACCCCGATCGACCGGCGGCCTCGCCGCATGAAGGCGGGCTCGATCCCGGCCAGATCCGAGCCCACCCGATCGGTGCGATCGACGCGCACGATGTCGGCGCCCATGTCTGCCAGCCACATGGCCGCAAAGGGCACCGGGCCCAAGCCCGCCAACTCCACCACCCGCATCCCGGCCAGCGGGCCGCTCACGGCATCGTTCCGAGCGCGGACCGCATGATCGCCAGGCACTCGGCGATCGTCTCGGCGTCTTTGGCGGATCGACGGAGGATCCCGGTGAGGGCCGCCCCGCGCATGTGGATGACGACCGACTCCATCCCGCGCCCGAAGCCAGGTCGGTCAGCGACGCCGGCGAACATCGCCGCGCCAGTCTGCTGGTACTGACGGGCGATTTCGCGCTCGGCGGCAATGAGCGTCTCGTGCAGTTCGTCGTCGGTGCGCGAAGCCACCCACAATTCGATGGCCGCCGCGAACAGGTCCGTGTTGAACGTGGCCCACAGCGCCCGCAGCCCAGCCTCCAGCGGGTCGGCGGCCGTGGGCATCGCCGTCGCCGACTCCACCATCTCGGCCGCCCTCACCCCTGCCAGGTGGACGATGGCAGCAGCGAGCAGTTCGTTCTTCGACGGGAACTGATGGGTCAGCGCCCCCCGCGACACGCCGGCCCTTTCCTGGATGGCGGTGGTCGTGGTGCCCGCGTAGCCGTGCTCGATCAGGCAGGCGACGGTGGCGTCGAGCACGGCCAGACGAGTGGTGGCGGACCGCTCCTCCTGCGTGCGGCGGTCGGCGGCGACGGTCATCGGCCCACCGCCGGCTCGAAGGCGCGGGCAGACTGCGTGTTGACGGAGACCCACATCCCGATCTAACTTACAGACAGACCGTTCTGTTTGTCAACGAAGGGCCGCATGCGACGCACCCTCTACGCCGAGGAGCACGAACTCTTCCGAGGAGCCTTCCGGTCGTTCGTGCAGTCCGAGATCGTGCCGCACTACGAGAAGTGGGAGCGTCAGGGTGTGGTCGATCGCTCGTTGTTCCTGGCCGCAGGGAATCACGGGTTCATCGGCATGGGCATTCCCGTCGAGTACGGCGGCGGCGGCGTCCGGGACTTCCGGTTCAACGCGGTCATGGCCGAGGAGTACGCCCGGGCGGGAGTCGGTCCGGCCGGTGCTGCGATCGGGCTCGAAACCGACATCATCATTCCCTACTTCCTGACCGGCGACGAGGAGCAAAGAGCCCGCTGGCTGCCCGGCATCGCCTCCGGCGAGATCGTCACCGCCATCGCCATGACCGAGCCTGGAACGGGCTCGGATCTCGCCTCCATCCGCACCACCGCCCGCCGCGACGGCGACGACTACCTCGTCACCGGCCAGAAGACCTTCATCTCCAACGGCCAGAACGCCGACCTGGTGATCGTCGCGGCCAAGACGGATCCCGCCCAGACCCACGGCGGGCTGTCGCTGATCGTCGTCGAGGCGCATCGGCCGGGATTCGGCCGCGGCCGCAACCTCGACAAGGTGGGAATGTCCGCCCAGGACACGAGCGAGCTCTTCTTCGACGAGGTGCGGGTCCCCGCGTCCAACCTCTTGGGTGCCGAGGGCACCGGGTTCTTCCAGCTGGTCGACAAGCTCCCCCAGGAGCGGCTGTCGATCGCGGTCGGGGCGATGGCGGCGGCCGAAGCGGCCTTCGGGTGGACATTGCAGTATGCCAAGGACCGGGAGGCGTTCGGACGGCCCATCGGACGGTTCCAGCACAACCGGTTCGTCCTCGCCGAGATGCGGACCGAGCTGGACCTCGGATGGGCGTTCGTCGACCGACAGATCGAAGCCCTCAACGACGGGACACTCGACCCCGAGGACGCGGCCAAGGCCAAGTGGTGGTGCACGGAGATGCAGGTGCGGCTGGTCGATCGGGGGGTGCAGATGCACGGTGGCTACGGCTACATGAAGGAATACCCGATCGCTCGGGCGTGGATGGACGGGCGCGTGCAGACCATCTACGGAGGGACGACTGAGATCATGAAGGAGATCATCGGCCGGGGCTTGGGGGTGTGAGTGGCGCGCTCCCTCGTGTACACCGACGATCACGCGCTCTTCCGCACGGTGGTGGCCGAGTTCGTGGCGAAGGAGATCACACCGTTCGTCAACGAGTGGGACGAAGCGGGAACCTTCCCCCGCGAGCTGTACCAGAAGGCGGGGGCGCTCGGCCTGTTCGGGATCGGTTTCGACTCCGAGTACGGGGGGATGGGAGATCACGATGCCCTCGCCTTGGTGGTGCTCGCCGAAGAGCTCGCCAAGTGCGGAGCGGGCGGAGTGCCCGCCTCGCTCTTCTCCAACTACATCGGCGCCCCGCCCGTGCAGCGCGGCGGGTCCGCCGAGGTGAAGGCCGAAATACTGCCTGCGGTGCTGTCAGGCGCGGCCATCTGCGCGTTGGCGATCACAGAGCCGAGCGGTGGCTCGGACGTCGCCAACATCAGGACCACGGCGGTTCGCGACGGCGAGGACTACGTCGTCAACGGTTCGAAGACCTTCATCACCTCCGGTATGCGAGCCGACTTCGTCACCACCGCCGTGCGCACCGGCGGTGCCGGCGCAACCGGGGTGTCGCTGCTCGTGGTCCCCACCAGGGTCGCCGGCTTCTCCCGCACTTCGCTGGAGAAGATGGGGTGGTGGGCGTCGGACACCGCCACCCTCTACTTCGACGACTGCCGGGTGCCCGCCAGATATCTGCTCGGTGCCGAGAACGCCGGCTTCCAACTCATCATGGAGAACTTCAACTACGAGCGGCTCTTCATGATCGCCGGCATGACCCAGGCGGCGCGGGTCTGCTTCGACGAGGCGCTCGCCTGGGCACGTGAGCGCCAGACCTTCGGTTCCAGGCTGGCGGACCATCAGGTGATCCGTCACAAGCTGGTCGACATGGACCGCCAGATCAACGCCACCCGAGCGTGGTTGGAGCAGCTGGCGTGGCGGGTCGACCAGGGCGAGACCCCGGCGGCCGAGCTGGCCGAGTGCAAGGTGCAGGCGAGCCTCACGATGGAGGCATGCGCCCGCGAGGCCGCGCAGATCCTCGGTGGGGCGTCCTACCTGCGGGGGAACCCCGTCGAGCGGATCTACCGCGAAGTGCGGGTGAACGCGATCGGCGGCGGCTCCGAGGAGATCATGCGCGACCTCGCCGCCCGCCAACTCGGCATCTGAGAGGTCTCCCACCCGTACCGCGGGCTCCCAGCTACCGCCACGGTACTCCTGAACCCAGGGTTCGCAGCTACCGCCACGGTACTTGGGAGCCCAGGGTTCGGCGGGGCGGCGGGGGTGGTTCAATGTCGAGCCCGACCCGAGGATCCGATGGACATCTCGTCGCCGATGGTGGGCACCGTCGTGGCGGTTCCCACCTCCCCCGGCCAGCCAGTGGCGGCGGGTTCGCCGATCGTGGTGCTCGAGTCGATGAAGATGGAGCACCCGGTGACGGCCCCCACGAGCGGCATCGTGGACGCGGTGGCGGTGACCGTGGGCGACGTCGTCGGCAAGGGCGACCTGCTCGCCCACTTGACCCCGGCCGACATCGGCGCCGATGTCTCCGCCGCGGCCACCACCG
>CAZCRP010000113.1:6392-8860 GCA_964501055.1 uncultured Acidimicrobiaceae bacterium | reverse complement strand
GCCTCCGCCGCCACCGCCACCGCCACCGCCGCCACCGTTCGAGGGCTGGCCGAGGTTGGGCACGGCAATCTCGAAGATCTTGCCGTCCATGACCTCATCCCTGCCCCGATCGGTGATCCACAAGCTCTTCACGGACGGGTCGGTGGAACTCGGCGCCATGCCGAGTCCGGAGATGAACCGGTTCTCCGGGATGTCGACGATGATCGTGCGGACCAGCCGGCCGTCATGGGTGATCTCGAAGATCTCCCCGGTGGTACGGGCCCCGACATACAACGTCCGCCGCTCCACCGACGAGGTCATACCTTCGAAGTCCGTGGGGCCGAGATGGCTGATGTCGATGCTGGTGACGATGTCGTTGCCGTTCCCGAAGATGCCGTCCACCGGATCGATCCGGAAGATCTCACGCTGCGTTCCCGAGAGGACGAACAGATGACCGGTGACGGGGTCGAACTCGGGGTCCTCCGCGTCGACCGTGCCGAGCGCGGACATGTCGATCTGGACGACCTGATCGTCGGTCGTCCCGAACTTCCCGTCCGGCCCCGGCTTCACCACGTACACCGAGCGGATGCCGGTGTCGTCGGACACGAAGAGGGTGTTGGTGATGTTGTCGTAGCCGAGTCCGGTCGGTTCGTCCGAGTACGACCCAGCCGAGTTCGGTCCCCACGTCGCTCCGGTGGCCAACACGGTGCCCGACCGGGTGATGTGCCACATGTTCACGCCTTCGAAGAAGGGCGTCTCGTTGATCTCGGAGTCGACCACGATCAACTGATCGACCGACGGGTTCCACACGATGCCGGATGGATCCGACGACGGGAACCCCCAGGCGGTCGTGTCGATCACCTGGATCAGGGATGCGTGGACGACTTCGGGCGGGGGCGGCTCTTCATGACTGTCCGCGCTCGCGGGCAACGCCCCCAACAACAACGAAAGTGCAGCAACCGCCGTCACGACACGGCGGGCATGCCTACTCAGCACTCCCACGGCCCCATCCCCTCAGATCGCTCCCGGAAAACCGTACACGGAATGTGGAGCTCGGCTACCCCGAACCTTAGGTCGCCCGACTCATTCGATCCCAGGAGGTCGACTTCCGGCGCGACACGGGATAGCAGGACCCTCTCGGCGCGCGAATTCCAGCGCCGCGAGGGGATCATGCCACCCGTGCGCCGACCTCTACATTCCCACCCGGATGAACATGTCGTCGATGTAGATCGAATCGATGATCGGCTCGTTGTTCGAGCGGTCGAGATCGACCACCCGCACCAGGACCGTGCCGGTCAGGTCGTTCGGCATCGCAAACGTCTGGTAGCTGTTGTTGTCGGCGGTCTTCGTGACCGTCACCATGTTCGTCCAACTGGCTCCGCCATTGGTCGAGTAGGCGAACTGGAAGTTCTCGGTGCCGGTGTGGTGTGCCTGCACGTAGAACGTGACCGGGCCACTGCCGGCGAGTTGGAACGTCCACTGGTGCTCGAGACGGGTGCGCTTGCCGCCTGCCCAGCTCTCCTCACGGATCTGCAGGTAGATGTCGTCGTCGGCGAGGATGCTGGTCAGGTCACCGGACACCACCGATCCCATCACGTTCTGCTGGGAGACGGCGTCGTGGTCGACCGCGGTGAGGTCGTTGTCGACGATGACGACCGCGGCCTCCGACGGCGATCCGACCTGATACGCGTCATCGGCAACCAGGCTCACGACCACCGACTCGTTGCCCTCCACGAGGTCGTCATCGATGGGCACCACCTGAATGGTGGCCGTCGACTGGCCGGCGGCGAAGAGCACGAAGCCGGCGAGCGGCTGATAGTCGCTGCCCATCGTGGCCGTCCCCGAGACGGCGTAGTAGACGGTGAGCGGATCCGAGCTGCTGCTGCGACTGACTGTGAACTGCCCTTCGGCTCCGTCTTCACTGGCGAACGGCACCGTGGCGGCGATCGTCACCGTCGGTAGCGCGGGCAGCACATCGACCGTTCGAATGAGCATCCGGTCCACGAACAGCGAGTCCGTGGCGCCGTTTCCGACGGTCCGGTCGGTGTCGACGACCCGCACGATGACAGCTCCGCTGATCGTGTTCGGGAGCGCGACCTCGTAGGTCGTGTCCGTCGTCGACGATACGACGACCAACGGCTGGAAGGTGTGTCCGTTGTTCGTCGAATACGTGAAGGAGAAGTTGTCGCCCTCCGAGTTCGCCGAACGTCTCGCCTCGAGGACGAAGGTGATCGTTTCACCACGTTCGATGTCGAAATTCCAGCGATGCTCGAGGCGGCTGACGCGCTGCGACGGTGGTCCGCCGGTGTGCTCCTCAGTGAGTTGCTGATAGACGTTGTCGCTCGCCAACAGGTTCTCCAACCCACCGCTGACCGACCCGAACGTCGTGGTCTGCGAAGTCGCGTACTGATCGAGGACACCGTCGCCCGGCAGGACCGTGATCGTCACCGTCGCCACATTCGACGACAACTGCCCATCCGACGCCCGAT
>CAZCRP010000113.1:0-6292 GCA_964501055.1 uncultured Acidimicrobiaceae bacterium | reverse complement strand
CGCCACACCCGCCGACGTCGACGCACTGTCATCCACCGCCACCGGCGCCGAATTCACCGCATTCACCGTGATCGTCACCGTCGCCACATTCGACGACAACTGCCCATCCGACGCCCGATACGTGAACGTGTCCGTCCCCGCGAAACCCGCCGCCGGGGTGTACGTGACCGTCTGATTCGCCTGCAACACCGCCGACCCATTCGCCGGCTGGGTCAAGTTCACCACCGACAACGCGTCCCCATCCGGATCGCTGTCATTCGCCAACACATCCACGTTCACCGCCACACCCGCCGACGTCGACGCACTGTCATCCACCGCCACCGGCGCCGAATTCCCGGGCTCGCCCTCCGTCACCGTGATGTTGAAGGTGGTGGAGGCCGACGCTCCCACGGCCCCAGGTGCGAGCGCGATCGTGAAGGCGTTGCGACGGTTCTCGACGCTGCTCGACGAGCCGGAAGCGGTGGCGGTTCCGACCACCCCTGCCTGCAACTGGACATGATCACCGGCCAGGACGCGGTTCCGGTCGTCATTGGAGTGGCCGGTTTGTTGTGACCACCGTTCGGTGACGCCCGCAGGCGGCACGTTGAAGCCCACGCCGGCGTCGGTGGCCTGGCTCCCCCGCCAACCCCACAACCGGATGATCCGGGTGTTGTCGGAGGTCGTCGTCAGCGCGGGTGCTGTCAACGCGGCCAGATCCGGCGCCGACGCCGCCCAGGCGTGGATCGGATTGCTCGGGTCGGCTCCGATGTAGGCGCCGATCCCTCCGGCCATCCGACCAGCCGTGGCGTTCTGGTCGAACGAGTACTGGGTCGGTTCGTTCTGCCCGGCAACCTTGTACAGCACCGTGTGGTTGGCCTGGCTACGCACGATCGTGTGCAACTCGGTCCAACCAGCCGGGGCGGTGAGATTCGCACTGCCGCTCGAGCTGTCCCGGTACCGGATCTGGGCGAGCAAGAGGTCGCCTGGCTCGACCCCGGCCGGACGGGCGATCGTCAACACCGCCGCGCTGGCGCCCGTCTGCGCGGCGGAGGAGGCCGAACGGAACACCGGCACCTGGCCGCCGCCGGCTTCCCCGTCTGACACGGTCACTGTCACAGGGCCGTAGAACCCGAGGTCTCCAGCCTGGGGCGAGATCGTGATCTGTCGCGTGGCCGGGTTGAACGACGCGAAGGCGGGGAGATCCTCGGTGGTGATCGTGAGGTCGTCCCCGTCAGCGTCGAAGACCGACACGTCGACGACCACCGTCCCGCCCTCAGGCACCGTCACGTCGTCGATCGGCTCGATCGTCGGCGCCGAGTTGGGCGGTGCTTCGACCGTGACGATCAGCGTGTCGCTCGAGGTGAACTCGCCATCGGAAGCGGTCAGTTCGAGCACGTACACGCCCACCGAGCTGAAGGTGGCGGTCGTCGAGAGGGCGCTCGCATTGCCGAACGTGACGTCGCCCGGCCCGACCTGCTTGTTCCAGGTGTGGGTGAGCACGCTGCCTTCCGGGTTCCCGTCATCGGTCACGGAGCCTTCCAGCACGGCAGGGCCGGGATAGGTGACCGTCTGGTCCTCACCGGCATCCACCAATGGGGGCAGGTTGCCGACCGGGCCGTCGAGATCGGGCACAGCAATCTCGACGATCTTGCCGTCGAATGTATCGCCCAGCCCCCTATCGGCGATCCAGAGGCTCATGACCGAGGGGTTGACACTGCTCGGCGCCATGGCCAGTCCGGATATGAAGCGGTGCCCGGAGATGTTCACGTTGATGACACGAACCAACTGACCATCGTGCGTGATCTCGAAGATCTGATCGGTGGTGCGTGCCCCGACATAGAGGGTGCGGCGAGACGGCGAAGACGTCATACCCTCGAAGTCGGTCGGGCCCAGGTGGCTGATATCGAAGCTGGTGATGACGTCGTTGCCATTGCCGAATATTCCGTCAACGGGGTCGATGCGGAAGATCTCACGATCGACGCCCGACAACACGAATAGATGACCGGTGATCGGGTCGAACTCGGGATCCTCGGTGTCGGTGGCGCCGTGGATGGCAAGGTTGATGGAGACGACCTGGTCGTCGGTCGTGCCGAACTGGCCGTCCGGTCCGGGTTTGACGACATGCACTGGCCTCCCGATGCTGCCGGTGTCGTCCGAAACGAACAGCGTGTCGGTGCTGGCGTCGTATCCGAGCCCGGTCGGTTCGTTGGAATAGGATCCTGCCGAGTTCGGGCCGGATGTTGCGCCGGTGGCGAGCACCGTTCCCGAGCGGTCGATGTGCCACATGTTCACGTTCTGGAAGCCACTCACCTCGTTGATCTCCGAATCGACCACGATCAGACGGTGGGATGACGGATGCCAGACGATCCCGGAAGGCTCCATTGCAGGTGGGCTCCATGCTGAGGCGTCGATCATCTGGACCAACGACGCGTCGACGACCTCCGCCGTCGTCGTGAGCATGGGCTGTTCGAGCGTCATCTCGGTGACGCCTCCGTCCCAGGTGTCGTCCCCGGCGTCGGCGACGAACAGATTCATCGTGTCGGGGTCGTCGGTGCTGTCGGTGCTCGGGGCGAACGTCATGGCCTCAGGCGAGACCAGTTCGACCGACGACGTGTCATAAGAGGCGACCACCGCTCCGTCGTCGTCGATGGCGTCGAGGCGCTCGGCCTCCGTGTCGAACACGTACAGATACCCGTCGGACGGGTTGTGGGCGATCAGCAGGTTGTCGCTGTCGCCGGTGAGGACCACGTCGCTGCTGCCGTCGGACGACAGACGGGTGACGGAGTCCTCATCGAGCACGAACGTGTCCCCGGAGCCGTCGACGGCGACACCGGCCGGGCTCAACGCGTCGACCTCACCGAAGGTCTCGACCTCGGTGATCGTCGTCGAATTCTGCAGCGTCGAGGCTGCCACCCCCATCAGGCGGCCATTGGCGATCCAGGTGAGGCGATCGGCGGCGGCGGCGAAGGCGAGGCTGGCAGGGTGGTCGAGAGTCGGAAGCGACACCATCGGCCTCGGTTCCCAGACCGCGTCGATGCGATGCAGCGCCGTGGTACCCGCACTCGCTGCGGGGACGAGGAACTCACGTCGTGCCGGGTCGTAGGCGACACCACCAGGGCGTGACGCCCCGAAGTCCTTGGCGTCGACGGTACGGACTTCTCGCGCCACGAGTCGATCGCCGACCTGCGCGGCAACGGTGGACGCGCCCGCGGGCAACACCCCGACCAACATTCCCACCACGAGACTGAACGTCACACGACGACCAGCATTGCCCCTCAGTGCTCCCACTGCCCCTCTACCCCTCGTTCGGTTCCCGGACGGTACACCACCGCCACCGCCACCACCACCCACGGCCTAGGTCGGACGACTCATTGCCTCCCACGGCCGATCATCCGCCGGCCACCACCCTGCCACCAAATGGAACCACGAACCTCGATGAGAGGTCGAGGGTGAGGGTTCCGGAGGGAGAGTCCATCTCGCGCCACCGGACCTGCAGGTACCGTTGCAATGGTGACCAGTGATGCGGATCGGGTCGGAGTACGGGCCGAGCCGATCTGCTTTCTCATCGCCGACATCTCCGGCTACACCCGCTATCTGGCCGGGGTGGAACTGGACCACGCCCAGGACATCCTGGCCGATCTGCTCGACACCATCGTCGGCGCCCTCCAGCCGCTGTTCGGCCTCTCGCGGATCGAGGGCGACGCAGCGTTCATGTACTCGCCGGTGGCCGCCATCGACGGCTCCGTCCTGTTGGACACGGTCGAGGGCGCCTACTTCGGCTTCCAGCGCCGGCTGCGATCGATCAGCCAGGCGACCTCCTGCCGGTGCAACGCCTGCGAGTCGATCCCCACCCTCGATCTCAAGTTCGCGATCCATCACGGCGAGGCGATCCGCCACCAGGTGGCGGGCCACGAGGAGTTGGTGGGAACGGACGCCATCGTCGTGCATCGCATGCTGAAGAACAGCGTGATCGAGTCCCGCGGAGTCACCGCCTACGCCTTCCTCACCGACGCCTGCCTGGCGGCCACCAGTCTCGACCCGCTCGCCCTCGGCATGCAGCCCCACCGCGAAACCTACGACGTGGGCGAGGTGCGAGGCTGGGTGCACGACCTGGCTGCCGCCTGGCTACGAGCCCAGCAACAGAGCCGCGTCAAGGTGGACGAGGACGACGCGCTGTGGTCGGCCAGCCGCTTTCTCCCCATCGCCGCCGCTCCCCTCTTCGAGTTGGTCACCTCTCCGTTGCTCCGGCCGAGTTGGAGTCCGGAGCCGATCGACGTCCGCGAGGACAGCCCCACCAGCCGTCGCGGCGTGGGGACGACCAACCACTGCGTGCACGGCGACTCCGTGCTGGTCGAGCGGATCCTCGACTGGAGGCCGCCGGAGTACTGGACCGTCGAAGTCGGGCCCCCGGACGGCTTCCCGATCGTGGTGACCGATGCCATCGAGCCCACCGACGGTGGATCGCTGATCCACACCAGGGTGCGGGCGAGGACTCCCGCCGAGACGCCGCCGCTGGCCGAATCGCTCCCGCTGGTGGGAGCCGTGATCACCGGCGCCCTCGACGCGCTCGCCGCCCACGTCGCAGCGCTGACTCAGGCCCCGGCCGGAGAGGGTCAGGGGGAAGAGGCAGCGAGCGGTCAGCCGCCGGTGAACGGGTAGCGGACGACTCGGCCGTCGACACCGGTGAGATTCGCGGACGGCACGTCGATCCGATCGACTGGAAGCTCGGAGAGGGGAGGGAGCCGGTCACGGTCGACCGCCAGCACCAGCCGGTAGGGACGGAAGTCGTCGGTGCACGCTCCGCCCGGCTCGGCGGTCGAATCGAGCGTTACAGCCACTCGCCCCTCGGCGGTGGCCAGATCGGTCACCCAGGCAGGACAGGTCCCTGACTCCCCCGACGAGTACACGACCAGCAGTTGGCTGGACAAATCGACGGTCTCGAGTGCGGCGTAGATCCCCGGCTCAGCCGGGTCACCCTCCCGCTCCGAGAGCGACGACGGCACGTTCTCGGCCCAGGCCTGTGCCGCGGCATCGGCGTCGGCGGCCACCTCGACCAGGACGTAGGAGAAGCCGGCCGACTGCTGCAGGCCCGGTCGCCAGCCCTCCGCCTTGGCGAGCACCGTCACACCCTCGTCCGCCCCTCCCTGCGCCGGACCACAGCCGGCGAGTGCCAGGGACAGGGCGCCCAACGTGATCAGGGTTCGTCGCACGGATCACCCTCCTCGGGATGGGACGACATCGCCGGCCGAGTGGTTCCTGCTGCGCGCGCCGATCCCCCGGCTACTCAGGCGGGAGTCGGCGCTCCACAGGCGATGGTGTCCCGCACCTGTTCCATCCGGGTGCGCACGTCGTCGGCCACCTGGCGCACGCCCGGTGCCTGCACCAGGTCGAGCACCGCCTCGGGATCCATGAAGTCGACCACCACCCCTTCGCCGTTGGCCCGTACGACCACGTTGCAGGGGAGCAACGTGCCGATGCCGGGATCGGCGAGCAACGCCTGCAAGGCGAATGGCGGGTTGCACGCCCCCAGTATGAGATAGGGCCCCATCTGGTGATCGAGCTTCTCCCGCAGGGTGGCCGCCATGTCGATCTCACTCACGATGCCGAAACCCGCCGCCGCCAGGGCCGCCTTGGTGCGCTCTACGACACGGTCGAAATCTTCCTGCACGGTGACGCTGAAGTGATATGACATGGCGGCCATTCAACGGGAGGCAGCCTTCTTTGGCCAGGGTCCAAAGTCCCGCCTTCCCGGTTTCGTCGCCGCGGTCCTCAGTTGGGCTGCGGGACGTAGCGGTGCACCGTGAATCCCCACGGTGGACTGAAGATCGGCCGCGCCCGCAGAACGGCGGCTGTCAACTGGGACACAGCCGGCGTGTCGTCAGCCGCCCCGACGGTCTCGGCGTCGTCCGCCTCCACCGCGTCAGCCGAAACCACGGTTTCGGCGCGGGCAGTGTCGGCGACGGACGACGGGGGCGAGCTGATCGCCTCCTCCTGCTCGACGCCGCCGGCTGCAGGGTCGGTGCATCCGGTCAGTGCCACCGCCAGCATCAGGCAGAGCCCGAGGGAGCGGGACACGAGAGTGGTGTGCTGCATCACGTTCCTCCTCATGGTCGTGAGCGGCGAAATCCGCCTGCGATGTCAGATGTATCGCGGGACGCTCCAGGACCACTCCAGGTGGGGCACCGCAGGGTCGAGGAGGGGGGAGACATCCCACCGTGGACCAACGAGCGACGTTCATCTTCTCCCCACGCAGGGGGGAGTACCGGCCGCAGGCCGGGGAGGGGGGAAACCTCCCACCGTGCACCAACGAGCT
>CAZCRP010000112.1:0-8884 GCA_964501055.1 uncultured Acidimicrobiaceae bacterium | reverse complement strand
CCAGCGCCGCCCGCTTGGCGGCCAGGGCGGAGACGATCTGCGGCAGGTCGCCCCCCCTCCCCTGCGCGACGAACATCGACACGAGGTTGACGGTGACCATGGACGCGTGGGCACCGACGACGTCGCGAACGATCGCCTCTTTCCGGGTGAGGGGCAGACGGGGATCGGTGAGCGCCCCACGAAGTTCATGTGAGGTTTCGATCGCCCGCGCCAGGGCCGACAACTCCTGCTCGACGCGATCGAGTTCGTCCTCGGCCGATGCCAGCTCGAAGGCCGCCGCCGCGTATCCGTCGATCCGCTCGCTCACCTACTGCTCCAGTTCTGCGATGTACCGCTCGACGAGGCCCAGCTGGGTCTGGCGGTCGAGGTTGCTCCCCACCACTTTCTCCGCCAGGTCGACCGTGAGGTTGGCGACCTCTCGCTGCGCGTCCTGCATGACGCGCGACTTCTCGGTCGCCGCATCCGCCCGTGCCTTGTCGAGGATCTCGGCGGCCTGACCCTCCGCCTTGGCCACCAGTTCGGCCTTGAGCTGGTCGGCTTCGACGCGAGCCGCCTCCAGGAACCTGTCCCTCTCCGCCTGCGCCTCGGCCAGCTGCGCCTGGTAGTCCGCCCGGAGCTTCTCCGCCTCCGCCTTCGCCTTCTCGGCCTCCGCCATCTGGCCGCCGATCGCCTTCTGGCGGTTCTCGAGCGACTCGTTGATCGCGGGCATGGCCCACAACCGCACGAAGAAGAAGACGAGGGCGAAGGCGATGATCCCGGCGATCAGCTCGGGGGTGGCGGGCAGGAGCAGCGCGAGGCCCCCATCACCGGAATCCTCGACTGCGAGGATCGTCGTCTGCGCCAGAGTGAACATCGCCGTCAGCCCAGGAAGAAGAGCACGAAGCCGATGAGGGCGAGTGCCTCGGTGAAGGCGATGCCGAGGAACATCGTCGTCCGGACCATGCCCGCCGCCTCAGGCTGGCGAGCCATGGCCTGCACGGCGTTGCCCGCCACGAGTCCGACACCGATGCCGGGCCCGATGGCCGCCAGGCCGTAACCGATCACGTTCAGGCTGCCGGTGATCCCGCTGGTGCCGGCCTCCTGGGCGAGCACCTGCGCGGTCGCCAGCACTGTGAATACTGCGTCCATTCCTTTTCCTTTCTAACTGTCGGCGTTCCGACCTAGTGCTCCGGGTGGAGCGACGACTGGATGTACACCGCGGAGAGCAACGTGAAGATGTACGCCTGCACGAACGAGACGATGATCTCGAACACGTAGATCGCGATGCCGAACGCGAACCAGGCCGGTCCCGCCAGCCCCTTCCAGCCGATCTCGCCGAAGTTGGTGAACAGGTTGAACGTGAAGATCCACCCGGTGACGAGCAGCAGGCTCAGCATCGTGTGACCGGCCACCAGGTTGGCGAACAACCGCACTGCGTGCGAGAACGGCCGCACCGCCAGCACGTTGACGATCTCGATGATGCCCACCAGCGGCTTGAGGCCCGTGGGGACGCCGGGCGGCCAGAGCAGATCGGTGATGTAGCGGATGCCCGAGGTGCGGAAGCCGATGAAGAGAAAGATCACGTACGTGAGGAGTGCCAGGAACAGCGGAATCGCCATGCGGGACGTGATCGGGAAGTTCACCAACGGGGTGACCTCGAAGAGGTTCCCGACGAGGATGAACATGAACAGGGACAGCAGATATGGGAAGTACTTGATCCCCTCTGGTCCCATCACGCCGATGGCGATGTCGTTGCGCACCACTCCGACGAGCCCCTCGATGGCCGCTCCGAACTTGGTGGGGATCGGAGCGCGCCGCCGGTAGGCGAAGTAGAGGAGCCCGATCACGATGAAGGCGGCCACGAATGTGAGGACGACGGTCCGGTTGATCTGCGTCCCGAACAGGTTGGGGAAGACGAACAGTTCGGTGACGTCCTCAGGAGCACAGACCGGTTGATTGACGAAGTCGCAGTCCTCAACGGCCAGGATCAACTGGTCCAATCCATGTCCCTTTCTCTCCCGCGGGCTACTGCCACAGACTCAAGGATCAGCAGCACCATATACGTGATGACGGTCGCGATACCAAATGCCAGACGGTCGATCGGGAGGGCCGCCGCGACCAGCAGCATCGACCCCATGATGAGGCCCAGACGTAGGAAGAAACCGAACAGCGCAGCGGCGTGATACATGGCCAGGGACACCCGCAACGCCACGCTGAGCATGGCTCCGGCCAGGAGGAAGTTGCCGACCACGACCGCCACCCCCACCGCCGCCGCCCATGCTCCGTCGAACCCGCGCCACGCCCAGAACGCCGCCACCACGGCCGGACCGACCCAGACGACGCGGCGGACAGTGTGGCGGGCGATGACGGTCTCCACCGGGGTCGTCCCGAATCGCTCATCGGTCATCGTCGGTGGCCTCCGGAGTGACCTCGGTCACGGGCAGCATCTTCTTGGAGTAGTGCCAGACCCGCATGAAGCCCGAGTACGAGCCCAGCACGATGCCGGTCACGACCAGCCAGGGATCGGTCCCCAGCCAGCGATCCGCGAGCAGGCCCAAGAGGGCACCGGACAGCACGGAGCCGAGAAAGCTGCCGCCGCCGATCCACCCCTCCCGGAACGCGGAGGTGACGTCGCGATGGGCGTCGTGGTCGGGCGGCACCCGTCACGCCACCCCGGCGAAGTCGGCTGGATACGGTGGGAACGCGGCCGCCAGCCGACGCACCTCGGCCTCGATGGCCGCGAGCGCGGACTCGTCTTGGCGGTTGCGCAGGGCGGCGACGATGAGGCCTGCCGTCTGGTCCGCCTGCTCCTCCTTCATCCCCTGCGTCGTCATCGCCGGGGTTCCGATCCGCAGTCCGCTGGCCCGATATGGCGGGCGGGGATCGTCTGGGATCGAATTGAAGTTGAGGGTGACTCCGATCGAGTCGAGCATCCGCGCCGCTTCACGGCCGGTGAGCGCATCGTCGATCGAGCGCAGGTCCAGCAGGAACAGGTGGTTCTTGGTGCCCCCGGTGACGATGCGCACCCCGTCGGCGATCATCCGGTTGGCCATCGTGGCGGCATTGGCGAGGATCTGACGGCAGTACGAGGCGAACTCGGGGGTCGCCGCCTCGAGGAAGCACACCGCTTTGGCGGCGATCTGGTTGATGATCGGTCCACCCTGGCCTCCAGGGAACACCGCCTTGTCGATCACTCCTGCGTACTCCTCGGTGGCCAGGATCATCCCGCCGCGCGGCCCACGCAGCGCCTTGTGGGTGGTGGCGGTGACAATGTCGGCATACTCCATCGGGTTGGCGAGGGCCTTGCCCGCCACCAGTCCGATGAAGTGGGCGGCGTCGACGAGGAACACTGCCCCCACCTCGTCGGCGATCGCCCGGAAGGCGGCGTAGTCGAGGTCGCCCGAATAGGCGGAGTAGCCGGCGAGCAGCACCTTGGGACGGTGCGCGAGCGCCAGCCGGCGCACCTCGTCCATGTCGATCAACTCAGTCTCCGGATGGAGCCCGTACGGGACGAAGTCGTAGTACTTGCCGGAGAAGTTGACTGGAGAGCCATGCGTGAGGTGGCCCCCCTGGTCGAGACGCATCCCCATGATGGTGTCGCCCGGGTCGAGCAGCGACAGGTACACGCCCATGTTGGCCTGTGCTCCCGAGTGGGGCTGGACGTTGGCGTGGGCCGCGGCGAAGAGGTCCTTGGCCCGGTCGATGGCGAGCTGTTCCACCTCGTCCACGACACCGCAGCCCTCGTAGTACCGCTTGCCGGGATATCCCTCGGCGTACTTGTTGGTGAAGATCGAGCCGCTCGCCGCCATCACCGCCGGGGACGCGAAGTTCTCCGACGCGATCAGATGGATGTGGGAGTTCTGACGTGCGAGGTCACGTCGGATCAGGTCCGCCACCGCGGGGTCCACGGTGGCGAGGTCGTGCATCTCGATCATCGGTTGTCCTGGTTCCGGGTTGGTTGCCGGGGGGAGGGTACCCGGCGCCGGCAGGCCGGAACCAGACGACCGGGGTCACGGCGAGGCGACGGCGCCCCCGCGGAGCGGGTAGCGCACCACTGTCACCGCATACAGCCGCAGCCGTCGCTCGAGTCGATGTGACATGGGTTGAGCCTTCCTGTGATCGTGTCCGTTGCCGTGTGCGCCGGTCAGACGCAGCGAGACCTCCCCCGGTTCCCGGAGGAGGTCTCGTGTGGTCGGATGCGGATCGTTCAGCGAATGGCGTCGCCGGTGTCCTTGTCGAAGAAGTGGAGCTTGGCGGTGTCGACGACGAGCCGGGCGTTCGACAGCGGCTTCGGTGCGAAATCGGGGTGGACCCTGGCGGTGAACTTGGTCTCGCTGCCGCCCAACTCGTCCTCGGACCCCTCCATCGCCTCCCGCAGGTCCTCGGTCACCACCGGTGCGTACGGCTTGGTGAAGTGGACGAAGGCCTCCGAGCCGAGCTGTTCGACGATCTGGGTCTCGACGGAGATCGTCCGACCTTCCGTCACGACGTCCGAACTAGCCGCCTCGGCGATCTCGAAGGACTCGGGGCGGATGCCGAGCACGATCTCGGTTCCCTTGTAGTCGGCCAGGCGCGGCCGCTCGGCGAGGCGCGGCCGGGCGATCTCCACCTTCTCCCCGGCAAAAGACGCGTACACCCTGTCGCCCTCCCCTTCGATCGTGGCGTAGGCGAAGTTCATCGACGGCGAGCCGATGAAACCCGCCACGAACAGGTTGTCCGGCTCGTCGTACAGCGTGCGGGGGGAGTCGATCTGCTGGAGGTTGGTGACCTCGCGGCCGTGGATGGCCCGCAGGACGGCGACCCTGTCGCCCATCGTCATGGCCTCCACCTGGTCGTGGGTCACGTACAGGGTGGTGGTGGCGAGCCGGGCGTGAAGAAGGCCGAGCTCGGAGCGCATCTGCACCCGCAGCTTGGCGTCGAGGTTCGACAGCGGCTCGTCCATCAGGAACGCGGAGGGCTCGCGCACGATCGCCCGACCCATGGCCACCCGCTGCCGCTGGCCACCGGACAGCGCCTTGGGCTTGCGGTCGAGCAGTTCGACGATCTCCAGCGTCTTGGCTGCCTCTTCCACCCGGCGCTGGATCTCGTCGCGTGGCATCTTCCGCAGCTTGAGACCGAACGCCATGTTGTCGTACACGCTCATGTGCGGGTAGAGCGCGTAGTTCTGGAACACCATCGCGATGTCGCGGTCCTTGGGTGACACGTCGTTGACGATCCGGTCGCCGATGGAGAGGTTGCCGCCCGTCACGTCCTCGAGGCCCGCCACCATGCGGAGCAGTGTCGACTTGCCACATCCGGACGGGCCTACCAGCACGACGAACTCGCCGTCTTCGACGTGGATGTTGACGTCGTGGATCGCCCGCGTTCCGTCCGGATACACCTTCTCGATGGAATCGAACGTGATCGAGGCCATGGTTTTCCTCCTGAAAAGTCGACCTGACGCCACGGCGAACTTACCATGGAAGCGCTATCACCGTCCCGGGAACCAGGAGCAATGTGACGCGAGGAGCACCGTGACGCGCACGATCGTCATCACCGGAGGCACAGGCGGATTGGGCTCGGCCCTGACCGAGCGGCTGCTGGCCGCAGACGCCAGACTGGCGGTGACCTACCTGCTGCCGGAGGAGGCCGCCGGTTTCGAGGACCGGTTCGGCCAGGACGACTCGCGAGTGATGCTCAGAAGGGTCGACGCCACCGACGCCGGGGCGGTGGCGGAGTTCTTCGGGGAAGTGAAGGCGGCCTGGGGTCACTTCCACGGGCTCGCCGCGCTGGTGGGCGGCTGGGCGGGCGGCCGCGACGTCGAAGCCACGGACGATGTCCGCTTCGAGCGGATGATCGACTTGAACCTGCGCTCGACCTTCAACGTGGTGCGGGCGGCGATCCCGCTGATGCGCGAGGCCGAGTACGGCCGCATCGTGCTGGTCGGGAGCCGCGACGCCATCGAGGCGCCGCCCGGTCAGGCTGCCTTCAACATGGCGAAGGCCGGTGTCATGGCGTTGGGCAAGACCGTCGCTCGCGAGTTGGAGCCCACCAACGTCACGGCCACCGTGCTGCTGCCGACCGTGATCGACACACCCGCCACTCGGGCGGCGCTCCCCTACGCCGACTACGTCGACTGGCCGACGCCGGAGGAGATCAGCGGGGTGGCCGCCTACCTGCTCAGCGAGGAAGCCGGCGTCATGAACGGCGCCATGGTCCCCGTCTACGGCAAGGCCTGACCGTTTCTTAGCGGGGCAGCGCGTCATTCTTGACGCGCGGTGCAGACCAGAACGCGATGGGAGCCGGCGCCCCGCGCCGGAGCCCGGTTTCGCGACGCGACGCGCGTCACTTGTGACGCGCTCCCTCGCTAAGAACGCGCCCGGACGGCGGTGGTGATGAGTTCCTCGATCGGGAGGGCGGGGGCGAAGAACCAGCCTTGGCCAACGGTGCACCCGAGACGCAGGAGGTGATCCCGCTCCGCCTCGCTCTCGATGCCCTCGGCGATCGTCATCAGACCGAGCGTTTCGCCGATTTCGAGCACCATCTCCGCCAGTCGCGACCGCTCGGGCCCGGTCATCCTCGCCACGAACGCCCGGTCGACCTTGACGATCGAGATCGGCAGGGAGTCGAGGCGCGAGAGCGACGAGTATCCCGTCCCGAAGTCGTCGAGGGCGATGCGCACCCCCAGGTCGTCGATTTCGCCGAGCAGCCGCTCACCATGTTCGATCGCCGCGCTCTCGGTGATCTCGATGACGAGCGCCGACGGGTCGAGGCCGTTGCTCTCCAACTCGGCGACGACATTCGACGCGAGCCCAGGATGGAGCTGATCGGCCGAGATGTTCACCGACACCCACAGGTCGGCCCCGTGGCGGCGCAGCTCGGCGGCGTCACGACACGCCCTCTCCACCGACCAGCCACCGAGCAACTGCATCAGGCCGGCCTCGTCGGCGATGGCGAGGGCGTCCGGTGCGGAGATGGGGCCATGCACGGGATGCTCCCAACGGAGTAGCGCCTCGGCGCCGACCAGCCTGCCCGACTCGAGATCGACGATCGGCTGATACTTCAGCGTCAGGTCGCCCGAGATGAGGGCGGTCTGCAAGTCGGCGCGGAGTTCGGCTCGGCGCCGCAACTCCTGGTCGGCCCCCTCGCCGTGGACGTGGAACGATCCCTTCCTGCCGTGCTTGGCCACGTACATCGCCTCGTCTGCATGGGCCAGCACCGTGTCGACCGAGTCGGTGGGGGCGACCCCGGCCACTCCGATGCTCGCCCGGACGAATACCGGCCGCCCCGCGACGTCGAAGGGGCGTTCGAAAGCTGCCAGCACCCTGGCGGCGACGGTGGCTTCGCGCCCTGGCTCGTCCACATCGGCGAGGAGGATGGCGAACTCGTCGCCACCGAGGCGCGCCACGGTGTCGTGTGACCGACAGCATGACTCGAGTCGCACGGCCACCATTCGCAACAGCTCGTCGCCGGCGGCATGGCCGAGGGTGTCGTTCACGCGCTTGAAGTCGTCGAGGTCGAGAAACAGGATTGCGCTCCTGCGATCGGCAACTCCCATCGCGTCGGCGACGAGCCGCCGGAAGAGGGCACGGTTGGCGAGACCGGTCAACGGATCGTGCTCCGCCTGATGGCGCAGTTCCTCTTTCAGGTCGTGCAATGCGGCCAGTGACTCCTCGAGGCGCCCATTCTCCAGAGAGACCGAGAGTTGTGATGCCAGCGTCTCGAGCAAGGCGAGGTCGGTCGTCGAGAACGAGCCGATGTCGCTCTCCGGGTCCCGGACGAGAAACGCCCCGATGATGTCGTCACCGGTCCGGAGGGGGACGATCATCGTGTCGTTGCGTCGCCGGTCTGGGTCGCTTCTGCCCAGGTGGCTCTCGCCGGTCGCGAGTACCTCGGCCATCGTGGGCGACAGCACCGAGGCGTCCGCCAGCTCCATCACCCGTTCGTCCTCTGCCGAGACCGCGGTGACGAACACCTGCCGATCTGCGCGACCCTGCACCAGGACGATCTCGGAGCACTCGGCCCCGAACATGCCCAGCGCCCTGCGCGCGCCGGCCCGCACCGCTTCGTCGAGTTGGGGAGTGCCGTGGAGTTCGCGCGTCGCTTCATACATCGCACTGAGCCGGGCGTGCTCCTGCCGCTGGGACACCTGCGCCCGATAGGCGAGGAACAGCACGACCGGCGGGATGAGTGCGATCCACAGCGACGACGGCCGTGCCCAGGCGACGTTGACTGCGATCAGCGCCAGCGCGGTGTTCATGCTGGCGGCCGCACCGCCGAGCCAGAGGACCTGGAGCATGTCGGCGCGGGTCATCCTGCCGCCCGAGAGCCGTATGGCGGCGTTGATGAGGAGGTTGGCGAGGACGAGGGCGGCCGCCACGCCGGCGAGGGCCGCGACCGATGTCCACAGGCCGAGGGGCTCGCTGAGCTTGGCCAGCGCCCGGAACACGAGCATGACCACCACTGCTTGGAGGGTGAACTGGCCGACGTTGAAGAAGAGCTTCTGGGGGCTTTGTCGCCGATGCAGCGCCAGCGCCAGCAAGCTGCCACCCGCCTGGCCGACGACCACTGCCCAGGGCGCGGCGAAGAACAATCCCAGCACGAGCGGTATCTCACTGAGTGAGAACGAGTGGGCGTGGCGGTTGAAGCTGTAATGGACGACGGTGCGCTCGGCGGCATAGAAGAGTGGGAGCAATGCCCACCATCGGATGTGGAACGGCGCATCCGGGAGCGGATCGAGTGAGACGATCCACGGGAGGAAGCCGGACGCCGTCAGCGCGATGGCTCCTGAGAGCCACCAGACGCGGGCGGTGCCCGACATCGTCCTCATGTCACGACCAGGACGTCACGGACCACGACGCACCCGACCACGACGCCCCCGACCACGACGCACCCGACCACGACGCACCCGACCACGACGCCCCCG
>CAZCRP010000111.1:0-8930 GCA_964501055.1 uncultured Acidimicrobiaceae bacterium | reverse complement strand
CAGCCACGCTGAACCGATCCAGACCGTGGGCGCGCCCGCACGAGGCACAGGTCGTCAATGCCGGCGCCAGCCCCTGCACCGAGAGCAGCTGCAGCAGGAAGGCGGTCAGCACGTCGTGGGAGTCGCGGCCGGCATCGAGCGCCGCCAGACCGCGCCGGAACAGGTCGAAGAGGGCGACGGACGCCTCGTTCTCCTGCGCCACCGCATCCACCACCTCGGCCATCGTCGAAGCCGCCCCCACCGCCGCGAGACTCCGCCGCAGCGACGGATAGGCCGACCGGACCTCGGCTTGAGTGATGAGGCCGAGGTTGCGTCCCTCGTAGAGCACGACGTCGACCTCCATGAAGGACTCGAGGCGGCCCCCGAACTTGCTCTTGGTCTTGCGGACCCCTTTCACCACGGTCCGCAGCTTGCCGTGGAGGGGGCTGAGCAGCACCACGACCTTGTCCGCCTCGCCGAATGGATAGGAGCGGAGCACGATGCCGGTGTCGTGACGGATCGCCATGGGTGCACGCTACCGCCCCACCCTCCGCAACCCGGCGAACCGCGGGCTCCCAGCTACCGCCGCGGTACTCCTGAACCCAGGGTTCCCAGCTACCGCCACGGTGCTCCACAGCCCACGGTTCGTGGGGTTGCGACGCGATCACGGTCGAACCGTGGGCTCCCAGCTACCGCCGCGGTACTCCTGAACCCTGGGTACGCCGCGCCCCCGGGCGGTCGGCGGTCGCAGGGAAACGGGGAATTCGGGGAATTGACGTCTCGGCGACCTTCCGGTCGGTAGCGTGGCCGGGTTCGGTTGGAGGATGTACCTCCCGCCACGGACATCGGGAGGTGTCAGACACATGAGCACCGCATTGAGCGCGCCGGCTCGCATGCTGTTCCGGTGGGCGCTCGGGATCTTCGTAGTGACGATCGTCATCGGGATCCTCAACGGGACAGACATCTGGGATCCACCCCGCACCATGCTCCTGACCCATGTCCACGCGGGAACATTGGGATGGATCACCCTGGCGGTGACCGGTGTCGTGCTGCTGATGTTCGGGTCGGAGGGCGACGTGGCCTCCGGAACCAGGGTGGCACAGGTGATGGTCGGCGCCACGGTGCTGTACGTGCTCGCCTTCGCCACCACCGCCGGCATCCTGCGGCCCATCGCCGGGACGCTCATGCTCCTCGCCATCGTCTACGCCTTCGCGTGGGTCACGGGGCGGCGAACCAACGCCATCGGCACCGTGGCCGGTCTCGCCATGTACCTCGCCATGATCTCGCTGCTGTTGGGGGCCGTGCTCGGCGTGCTGCTCGGCCTCTTCATCGCCAACGGGTCGCTGCCCGGGATGAGCCAGGAGATGGCCGCCAACCTGGCAGGGGCCCATCCACCGGCCATGCTGGCCGGATACCTGCTGCTGGCGGGCTTCGCGGTAGCCGAGTGGCGACTGTCGGCCCAGCCCGTCGCCACTCGGGACAGCCGAGCGGGGACATCTGCCGCGGTAGGACTGTTCATCGCCGGGCTGCTGTTCAACATCGCCATCATCTTCGAGATCGACGCCCTCATCCAGTTGGCGTCCCTCCTGCAGGTGATCGCGGTCGTCGTGTTCGTCGTCCGGATGCGCGCGAACCTCGGACCAGCGGCCTGGGGCGAGGGAGGTATGAAGACCTTCGCTCGTTGGTCGGTCGTCTGGCTGGTCGTCGGCGTCGGCCTGCTCGTGTACCTGGTCCAGCTGTTCGTGAGCGGAGAAATCGACCCGGAGGCTGGTGAGGGCCTGAACATACTCCTGGCCTTCGACCACGCCCTGTTCGTCGGGCTGATGACCAATGCGCTGCTGTCGACGACTGGCGCGGGGGTGGTGTGGGACCGCACTCAGCAGGTGATCGCCTGGGCAGTCAACATCGGCTTGGTGGCGTTCATCGTCGGCCTCCTGTCCGAGTCGGCCGCGTTCAAGCGGGTGGCGACGCCCGTGCTCGGGGCCGCACTCCTCGTCGCCATCTACACCCACGTCGTCAAGGGGCAGGAGGCCATCACAGTGTGATGGTGCGACGGCTCGCCATCGCGGCGATCGCGGTGCTGGTGTCGGGTTGCGGCGGAGCTTCCGCTACAACCGACCTCGACTATGTGGCCGGACGTACCGCCTACCGCACCTGCGCCGCCTGTCATCACGCCACCGGCACGGGGGGCGTCGGCCCCGCGCTCACCGCCGTCCGGGAGACGTTCCCCGACTGCGCCGACCAGCAGCAGTGGATCAGTCTTGGCACTGTCCGCTGGATGGCGGAGATGGGCGCCACCTACGGGGCGAACGACATCGAGATCACCGGGGTGATGCCCGAGTTCGCGCAGAGCCTGTCGCCCGAGCAGATCGCCCAGGTCGCCTATTACGAGCGAGTCCGGTTCGGGGGCGGGGACGAAGCGGTCGAGCGGGCCTCGTGCGGACTGCCTCCGGCGCTCCCCTGAGTCGGAGGCGGCGACTACCTTCCGTAGGCATGGCGAAGCTGACACCGGAGGAGCGAGCAGCGCTGACGACAGATCTGCCGGACTGGACGATCGACGGCGAAGTCCTCTCCAGGACCTTCGAGTTCCGGACGTTCGTCGAGGCGATGGGATTCGTCACCAGCGTGGCGTTGGCGGCAGAGAAGGCGAACCACCATCCCGACATCGACATTCGCTGGAACCGGGTGACGTTGGCGCTGACCTCCCACGACGAGGGCGGGCTGACCGAGCGCGACGTGCGGCTGGCCAGCAAGGTCGAGGCCCTCGTCTGAACCGAACACGGCGAACCGTGGGCTCCCAGCTACCGCCACGGTACTCCTGAACCCAGGGTACGGGACACCCCCCCCGGTGGTCAGCCGAGGGCTTCCATGCAGGCGGTGACCCACTCGGAGTTGCGTTGGTCGCCGGCGTAGACCCCCTCGAGGTTGCGCAGCATGCGGCGGATGATGCCCGCCGTGTCGACCGGGCTGAGCCAGCTGCGGTCGAGACGGGGAGCGCCGCCGAGCGCGGCAGCCACCAACCCCGCCGCTTCGTCGAAGCCGATCGCCTCTCCGTAGTGGAACGGGTCGACCATCTGGCCCCCGGCATACACCACGAAATGGCCGGGCAGCCCCACTCCGACCATCTCGATCCCTGCCCGGCGGCCCACCTCGATCCACACCACCGAGAGGGTGAGCGGGATGCCGCGCCGGGTCTCCAGCACCCGGTGCAGGAACGAGTTCGACGGGTCGTGATAGTCGTCGACGTTGCCGCCGATGCCGTTCTCGATGGCGATCACCCGTCGCAGTGCGAGGTGGTTGTCACCGTCGACACGGGCAGCCATGTTGTCCAGACGGGCATGGGCGAGATTGCGGTCGACGTGGCGATCGACGAAGGCACCGAGTTCGAGGCTCGCCTCCGCGAGGTGCCCACCGAACGCCAGGTCGGCCACCCGCTCAGCCCGGTCGATGACGGTCGATGTCACGTCTCGGACCCTACCCGCGCCATCGCCCCGATCGCGCCCACGCCCGGGTCATGACTGGTCGAAGCCGAGTCGATCCAACATGACGGGTGTCGACTGCCAGTCCGGCTCGACCTTGACCCGCAGGTCGAGATGCACCCTGGTCCCGAAGATCGTCTCGAGTTCCGCCCTGGCCTCGGTTCCGGCGTCCCGGAGCAAGGTCCCGCCCTTGCCGATGACGATCCCCCGTTGGGAGCGGCGCTCGACGACGAGACGGGCCGAGATCCACAACAGCCCGTCTGGACGGGTCTCCATCTCCTCGGTGATGACGACCAGCGAATGAGGCAGCTCCTCCCGGAGACGCTCGAGGAACTTCTCCCGCACGATCTCGGCCACCAGCAGGTGCTCGGGCTGGTCGGTGACCTCGCCGGCGGGAAAATACATCGGACCTTCGGGGAGCCGGGCGACGAGCTCGGCCACGAGCGGGTCCAGGTTCACCCCCGCCCTGGCACTCAGCGGCACGTAGGCGGCGAAATCCCACTCGGCGGCGATCGCCAACTGGGTGACGACGGCATCCGCCGACGCCGCGTCGGTCTTGTTGACCACGACCACGACTTCCGTTCCCGCCGCGGTGAGACGCTCGGCGATCCTCCGGTCGCCGGGGCCGATCGGCTGGGTGGCGTCGACCACGAACACGATCGCATCGGCCTCCCCCAGTGTCCCGTACACCACCGCGTTCAGACGGTTGCCCAGCTCGGTGCGAGGACGATGGAGGCCGGGCGTGTCGATGAAGACGATCTGGTACGACGGCTCGCCGTGCTCGTGACCGGTCACCACGCCCCGGATGGCGTTACGCGTCGTCTGGGGACGCGACGAGGTGATCGCCACCTTCGCTCCGACGAGCGCGTTGACGAGGGTGGACTTGCCGACGTTGGGGCGACCGACGACCGGGACGAAACCCGACCTCACCGCGTCTCCGGGACGGGTTCGGCCACGGGCAGTCGCTCGACGACGACCTCCTGCACGCGACGGCCCTGCACCCGTTCGACGGTGAGGACCACCCCCGCGGCCTCGAATCGCTCCCGCTCACGCGGGACCCTCCCCGCCAGGCCCAGCACCAATCCCGCCACGGTGTCCCACTCGTCGTCGGGCAGCGCGATGTCGATCATCTCCGAGAGGTCGTGGACCGAGAAGCGCCCGTCCACCCTCCACCTGCCCTCGTCGAGCTCCTGGACCATCAACTCGTCGTCGTCGAACTCGTCGACGATCTCGCCGACCAGCTCCTCCAAGAGGTCTTCGATGGTGACGAGACCCGCCGTCCCCCCGAACTCGTCGACGACCACGGCCATGTGCGACTTGGACGCCTGCATGTCGCGCAGCAGATCCGACACCCGCTTGGTCTCGGGCACATGATCGATGGGGCGCATCACCTCGGTGACCTCCCGCGGTGGGGCACCGTTGGCGAGCCGGGGCAGGAGATCCTTGGCGATCACCATTCCGACGACGTCGTCGATGCCATCCCCGATCACGGGGATACGGGAGAACCCGTGCTCGTCGATCAGCTCGAGGATCAGCGACACGGGGGCGGAGGACTCCACGGTCACCATGTCGGTCCGAGGGACCATGACCTCACGGACGATCGTCTCGGCGAACTCCAAAACCGATTCGATGAGCCCGACCTCCTCCTCGTCCTGTTCGTCCTGCTCCTCGTCCTCGTCCCCCTCGTCCGAGATGATCTCGGCGGCCCGCGAGCCGAGTGCCACCGCCAGCGCCAGCAGTCCGGACAGTCGATAGGCGAGAGTGCGTGGGCGGCCACGACCCACCACCCGGGGGATGAGATCGGCGACGAGGGTCAGCACGAACGCGAGCGAGACGAGGGCGACCACGACCCCCCCGTTGCGCATGGCCGAGGTGATGGCCCAGGTGGCGGGAATGGCGGCGAACAGCAGCAGGATCGAATGGACGATGTTCACCGACGGCACAATCAGGTCCGCCTCCTCCAACAGCTCCGCCACCCGTTCGGCCCCGCCATCGCCTTCGGCTGCGTCATGGAGGGCGTCGGCGCGGGGAGTGCGCACCAGGGACGACGCACCGGCCCGTAGCACCCCGGCGACCAGGGCCGCGACCACTCCCGATCCGAACGCCCAGCCAATCACCGGCGCGTCACCCCCACCAGCGCCAGGATGTCCCGTTCGCGTGCCTCCATCGCCTCCGCCTCGCGATCCTCGCCGTGGTCCCAGCCCATCAGATGGAGCACGCCGTGGACGACCATGAGAGACAGCTCGTCGAGTTCGCTCGCCCCCTGCTCGGCGGCCTGGCGACTGATGAAATCCGGCGCCAGGACCACGTCACCCAACATCACGGGAGGATCGCCGGCGGCGGAGGCAGGTGGGACGCCAGGAACGAGCGTCTCGATCGGGAAGCTGAGCACGTCGGTGGGTTCGTCCACACCGAAGTGCGCCCGCTTGAGGGCAGCCATGGCCTCATCGGTCACCGCAGTGATCGCCAGTTCGGTGCTGTTCGGGTAGCCCTCATGGGCGAGCACACGTTCGGCGAGGACGACGAGCGCATGCGCGTCGATCGGTCGTGCCTGTTCGTCGGAGAAGATGACGTTCACCGACGAACCTCGGTACTTCGGGGGTCGTCCATCAGGTGCCGGGAAAGTTCGGGTACGGGATTCTTCGATGGTAGTGGCCGGAGAGCGCCTCGATGAAGGCCTTCTTGACCTTGGTCAACTCACCCATGGTCAGGTCGCACTCATGCAGCTGGCCATCGGCCACCTTCTCGTCGATCACCCTGGCGACGACCTTCTCGATAGCCTCCGAGGACGGCTCCTCCCGTTCGAACACCGCCCGGCAGGCACCCTCGACCGCGTCGGCCATCATCAGGATGGCCATCTCCCGACTGCGGGGTTTGTGGCCGGCGTGCCGGAACACGTCGGGGTCGACGTTGTCCTCGCCCCGCATCGTCAGCGCCTTGTCGTAGAAGTAGCGCATGATCCCGTCCCCGTGATGGGTGACGATCCCTTCGGCGACCTCGGAGGGGATCTTGTACCGCTTGGCGAGCACCATGCCGTCGGTGACGTGGGCGCGGATGATCTCTGCCGACTCCTCCGGCTCGAGGTCGTCGTGTGGGTTGGAGATGCCGAACTGGTTCTCGATGAAGTAGAGCGGGTTCTCGGTCTTGCCCAGGTCGTGGTAGTACGCCGCCGCCCTGGCCAGGAGGTTGTTGGCATCGATCGCGCGAGCCGCGGCGTCGGCCAGGGTGCCGACCATCAACGAGTGGTTGAAACTCCCGAAGGCTTTCTCCTGCAGGAGTTGCAGGCCATCGTGGTTGCGGTCGATGACCTCGAGCAGCCGCAGGGTGGTCGTGATGTCGAACATCGACTCGAAGAACGGCATCGCGGCCAGGGCCACGAGCGATCCGATCAGCGCCGCCCCCACCGCCCACGCCACCGAGACCCCGACCATCTCCAGGACCGCATCGGAAGGGGCGTCGGCGGGCGTGAGGAAGAGCCACGCCACCGCCGCCGCGATCACCCCCACCGCCAGCGACGACGTCACCACGGAGTTGCGGAATGCCCGCCGACTGGACACTCGGCTGACGAACCCGATCGGCGCCAGCGTCGCCAGCACCGCGAACACGGTGATTCCCGGGCTGCGGGTGGCCGTCGCGGCCAGGATCCCCATCGTCAGCGCCATCAACGTGCCCATGCGGTTGTCGAACAGCACGGCGGCCAGATACCCGAACGCGACCGCGGGAAGGATGAACCACGACGCCTGCTCGCGGAACTCGACCGTCATCCGCACCGCACCGGCGGCCATCACCACGAGAAGACAGAAGAGCGCCACCATGCGCGGCGAGTCCCAGAACTGGCGCCGGAATCGCGACAGGTAGAAAGCCAGAGAGGCCATCAGCACGGCCAGCATGGCGGCGATCGACCCGACCCGCACCGGCTGCACATCGGCGGCGTTGGTGGCGGTGATGGCGTCGATCGCGAGGCGGGTGAAGGGCTGGCCCACCAGGATGATCGTCTGGTCGGCGGCGTACTCCACCTGGTGGGCGGCCGGATCCACCGCGGCCATCGCCTCTTCCCGCAGCGCCTCGGTGGCGATCTGGTCGATCTCGGTGTTGGGACGCAGGAACGAGGCGACGATGTCACCGACAGCCGAACGGGCGTCCTCGGCGATGGCTCCGTCGACCAGCACGATCGGTGGACTGGAGGTCACCTCGTTCTGGGCCACCCGCAGCTCGTCGAGGTTGGCGATCTCGAGCGTGAAGCGCCTGACGATCTCCTCCTGCGCCCGTGACTCCACCACCCGCAAGGCCGGGGTGAATCCGAGCGCCTCACGAATCACATCGTCGTTGGCCGTCCTGACCAGTGTCTCCACGGTGCTCAGGTTGAGCACACCGTAGGTGGCGCTGAGTTCGGCCACCTGGACGTCGAGCTGACGAGTGGCGGCGCCCAGTCCGATGGGCGTCGCCTCGCACGTCTCTCCCTCACCGCACGTCACGAGCTGGACGGGTCGTTCCGTGGTGATCGTCGTGTTGGCAGGAATGTCCAGGTCCGACATCAACAGGCCGATCTCGTACTCACCGGGCGGCACATCGAGCGAGTACCGCCCGTCGCTGCGAGTGGAGGCGGTGTACACCTCGCCAGTCGATGATCGAGCGACCACGTCGACATTCGCCAGCGGCCCGTCGCTGAGGACGCTGTTGGGCTGCGGATCGAAGATCCCGTCGCCGGTCGCGTCGACGAACACCAGCCCGCCGATGGTGGCCGGTTCGATCTCGACCGGCTCCTCGGGCTCGGTCTCCTCACCCTCGGCGGCAGTCGTGGACGTCGTCGTGGTTGTCGACGGGACAGGATCGACAGACGGCACAGGTGGCAGGCTGTCCAGGAGGATGGCGGCCCTGACGTCGTTGAACAGCTGGTCGAGCGCCAGCAGCGTCTCCCGCTCCGCCTCACTGTTGCGTCGCACCTCCGGTGTGACACCGGCGGCGGCCGCCGCCTGCGCGTCCTCGTAGGAGACGACATCCAGCACCCGTGCCGGGGTGCGGGCGGTGTAGGTGCGTCCGGCGATGTCGCCGACGCCGAAGGAGGACACAGTGCCCTCGGCACCGGCGACGAGCGCCCCCCACGCCAACGCCACGGTCGACACGAATGCCACGGTGCGAGCGATCGAGGCGTTCATCCCTCGACCTCCTCGAACCGCTGGTAGGCCTCGACGATGGCCGCCACGATGCGGTGGCGAACGACGTCCCGGGACGAGAGCTCGACGAAAGCCACTCCCGGGATGCCGTCGAGGATGCTCCGCACGATCCGCAGACCCGACTGTTGCTGACTCGGGAGATCGGTCTGGGTCACGTCCCCGGTGATGATCATCTTCGAGTTGAAACCGAGCCGCGTCAGGAACATCTTCATCTGCTCCGGCGACGTGTTCTGGGCCTCGTCGAGGATCACGAAGGCGTCGTTGAGCGTGCGACCCCGCATGTAGGCGAGCGGGGCGA
>CAZCRP010000110.1:5429-8971 GCA_964501055.1 uncultured Acidimicrobiaceae bacterium | reverse complement strand
GGGATGGCGGAACGGCGCAGCGGTTGCGTCGCCATCAGCGCCAGAGTCCCCTGCTCGCGTCCGCCGGCCACCGAGGCCGCGCCGAGTAGCAGTCCGATCAGCGGCGGGAACAGCACCCCGAGGGCGATGAGGCCGTCGATCGCCGCGCCCGCCCCACTCAGGCCGAGCTCGCGCAGCGACCGGAGCCCCACCAGGCTGAGGGCGACCGAGCCGGCTCCGTAGAGAATGGCGGCTCCCAGCACCCAGCGGGTGCGGGCCGCTCCGCGCATCTCCCATCCGGCGATGGCCCGCAGTGCGACGGCTCGGGAGGTCATCGCCCCACCTCCCTCACGACGACCAGCCGCGGCGTCCCCGGGGCATGACCTGAGTGATAACCGCCCCCTGCGGACACCAGCCGGCCGTCGACGATTCTCACCACCGAGCGGTCGAGGGCTCCCAGGTCGGTGTCGGTGGGGGTGGCGATCAGCACACTTGCACCATTCGCGGCGGCGTCACTCAGCACGCCCCACAGCGCCACCCGGCTGGTGTCGTCGAGGTTGGCGGACGGCTCGTCGAGGAGCAGCAGCGACGGCTGACCCAGGAGGGCCACGGCGAGCGCCACCCGCTGCCGCTGGCCTCCAGACAGCACTGCGATCTGACGGTCTGGTGCGGGGACGAATCCGTCCGGCAGCGGCAGTTCGGCGGGATCGGCGTCACGCAGCCGGGCGAAGAAGGCGATCGTCTCAGCCACCGTGGCCCACGGCGCCAGGCCGACGGACTGCGGCAGGTAGCCGACCTGCTCTCGCATGTCGGCGATCGGCGAGCCGCGGAACGTCACTTCCCCCTCATGCGAGGCGAGACCGGCGATACAGCGGAAGAGAGTGCTCTTGCCGCAGCCGTTGGCGCCGGTCACCGCGGTCACAGTCCCGGCGGGGATCGTCAGGTCGATGTCGTCGAGGACCGGGCGTCGCCCGTACGACTTGGAGAGGGAGCGGACGGCAAGCGTGCCGGCGGTCATGACCGGACCTTCCCCCTCCCCCGGCTGCGCCGGGTACTCCCCCCTGCGGGGGGAGAAAATTCTGAGGCTGCGGCCGCCGACAAGACCTCCCCTCTCCTCCCTGCGGGGGGAGAGAAGGCTGCGCCACTCCCGCGGGGGCGCATGCCCGCGAGCAGGAGGGCGGCGGCGCCCAACACGACGATTCCGCCTGCGGTTCCCACGGCTGCTCCCGCGGCGCCGTCGGGGGCGGTGACGGGGAGCGCCGGCGACATGGGCTGCATCAGGGGAAGCGGGTCGGTGAGAACCGGCCGCTGCAACGTCCACTTCTCCTCCACTGCCCGCACCAGCCGGAAGGCGGGGCTCGAAGCGAGAGGGATCAGTACCGGTGCGCCCACCAACAGTCTTTCCACCGAACTCCCCTCCTGATGGGCGGTGATGCCCTTGCCGCGCCCGTTGTCGAAGCCCCGATACGTGGTCCAGAAGTTCCCGTGGCCGCGGTCGTTCCAGGCCACCTCGCCGGTGCCGCCTCTCCCTTGCTGCAGCACCTGCACGACGTTGTCGGCGAAGCTGTTGGCGTAGAACACAGCTGCCACCGACGGATAGAGGGTGACGCCGATCTGGTTGAGGGCGACAGTGTTGGCCTGCAGCCGGGTCGGGTGCTCGGCGCCGGCGGGTCCGTCGATGTGGATGCCGGTGCGGTTGCGGGCGATGACGTTCTGGACGACTTCGGCGTCGGCCACGTCCTTGAGCAGTAGCCCGAATCCGGTCGATGGCGAGCGGTTGTCGACGAAGGTGTTGCGCAGCACCAGTGCCGGGCCTCCGTACATGAGGACGGCGGCGGACAGGTTGTCCGAGATCAGGTTCTCGGCGAGGGAGAGATCGGCCGCGAACATCGAGTGGATCCCGTAGCGACTGGTGCGGATGACGTTGGAGTCGACGAGCGCCGCCGAGCCGAACGAGATGTACACGCCATCGCGGGTGTCTTCGATGAGATTGCCCCGCACCAGCACCCCGTCGACGTTCCACAACGAGATGCCGTCGCCCCGACCGCCATCTCCGACCGCGTCCTGACCTCCGTCCACCGCATGTCCCTCGCCGGCGAACGGGATGTCGCCCCGACCACGAATCACGTTGTCCACCAGGTGGATGCGGTCGGCGCCGACGACCGCGATCCCGATGTAGGAATGCTCGACCACGACCCCCTCGACCCGCACGTCGTCGGCCTCGATGCGGATGCCGGCCGGGCTGCCACCCGGACCGGGTCCGCTGCCGGCCACGGACACCCCGCGGATCACGGTTCCCGGCGCCAGCACCGTGACGACGGTGCCGGTCCCGCTGCCGCGGATCTGCGGCAGGCCGACGCCCTCGATGGTCACAGGGCGGTCGACGACGACGTCGCCCCGGTACACACCGGGGGCAAGCGTGAGCGTCCCGCCGTCGGGAGTGGCCGCCAGCAGCGCCTCCAGGTCGATGAGGTCCTGTGCCGCTGCCGGGAGGGGAACGGTCAGGCCGACAACGACGGCGAGGGCGGAAGCCACGGCTCCGGTGCGCGCCGGCGCACGGTTGCGCGAGAGGCGCCGGGCGAGGCGGGGGCCGAAGGTGACGACGGCGGCGGCGGCGAGCAGGGCGAAGATACCGAGTCCGGGTAGCGACCAGGCGGTGAAGTTCCACACGGTGGTCGGGCCGACCGCCAACGGCGTGAACCCGTCCATGCGGAAGGCGGCTCCCGGGTCGAGGTCATGTCCGAACTGGTACAGCCGGATCTGGATCACCGCCAGGATCCCCAGCGGGAACAACCACACGTAGAGGCGGGCGAGGAACCGGACCAGGCGGTGGCTGATGAAGGTGGCGGCCGCCACGGCGACGGCGGCAAGTCCCAGGCCGAGCGGCCACAGCGCCATCTCCGGCAGGTCGTCAGGGCGGAAGGGTCGCATCCCCACGTAATGGTTGAGTGAGTCGATCTCGGCCAGGTCGCCTGTCACTTTGGTGCCGTAGGCGACGAACTCCAGGCCCTCGGGATACTGCGGGGCGGTGAGGAGCGAATGCCAGAGCGGCAGCATCGCCGCGGCGGCCACCAGCGCCAGTGCGACCGCCCCGATCACCCAGTGCCGGGACGATGGCACGGCGGCGGACGCGGGCTGGTCGGCGGGGCCGGACTGCCGTTCCCCGCCCATGCCGTAGGTCGCCGCCGTGATCGCCATGTGCTTGCTCCTAGCGGGCAATCAGCAGGCCCATCATCCCTGCCTCGTGGTGGCCGGGGATGGAGCAGTGGACGTGGTACTCGCCGGCGGGGACGGTGATCGTCTCACTCACCGTCTGACCGGGATCGGCGTGGATGATGATGCCGAGATCGTCGATGGTGAGGTCGTGTTCCACCACGCCGACGTTGACGAGCGTGAGAGTGACCGGGGTTCCGGCCTCGACCTCGATCGTTTCCGGGTTGTAGCTGAACTCGGTGGCGGAGACGGTGACCTCCATGCTCGGCACGTCCGGTGGCGGAGCTTCGGTCGTCGTGGTCGCACCACCGCCCTGGCGCAGCACGGCGACGAGCGTCACGCCTGTGTAA
>CAZCRP010000110.1:0-5419 GCA_964501055.1 uncultured Acidimicrobiaceae bacterium | reverse complement strand
GGGCCACGGCGCTCAGCGCCAATGGGACGATTCTTCTGATTGTCTTCATGTCCTTTTCTTCTCCTGGCGTGGGGTCGGAGCCCGGGAGGCACGCATTGTCGGGCCGCGCCTCCCGGGCCGGGGTTTCAGGGTTCGATGAGCATCCAGCCCTGCATCTCCAGGTGGAGTGCGGAGCAGAATTCGGTGCAGTAGAAGGCGAACGAACCAGTGCGGTCGGCGATGAACTCGATGGACACCACCTCACCCGGGTCGAGGCTGGCCTGGATGTTGTATCCGGGGATGGCGAAGCCGTGGGTGGCGTCGCGGGCCGTCTCGATGTTGGTGATGTGCAACACCACCCGCTCGCCCTGCTTTGCCCGGATCACGTCCGGCGTGAACGTGCTGCGGCGGGCCGTCATGTAGACGGTGAGGGTGTCGCCGTTGCGCTCCGCCCGCTCCTCGCCGGGTGCGATCGCCACCGCCGAGGCGGCCATCGTGAGCGGGTCGGTCCCCACCGGGTACACGGTCCAGGGGTCAGCCAGCCGGTCGACGGCCATCATCTGCACATAGTGCGGCTCGCCGAAGCCGATCGGCATGTCCTTGAGGATCCGCAACTCCGGCCCGTCGATATCGATGAGCTGGAAGTTCTGTGGATGGAGGGTGCCCACGGTGGGATGACGGTCGATCGACCACTTGTTGAGCGCCACCAGGTATTGACCGTGGGGGTCGACGGTGTCGCCGTGAGCGGTGACCAGGTGACCGATGTTGTAGTGGACGGGGATCTTGTCGACCAGCTGGAAGGCATCGCCCTCCGCCACGCCGGCCTCGGGCCCCAGCGTCCACCGGGCGACACCGGACTCGACGAAGAGGCTGGTGTAGGCGTTGCCCCGGTTGTCGAACTGGGTGTGCAGGGGTCCGCCGCCGACTTCGACCTGAGCCTCCATCACCGACTCGAAGCGGAGCACAGGGATCCCGAACGGATCGGTTCCGTCGAAGTCACGTGACTCGATCGCCGCTTTGATGCGGTCGATCGAATACACCGTGGCGTTCGGGTCGAGCTTGCCCGACACGACGATGTAGTTCCCATCGGGCGACACGTCGACACCGTGGGGGTTGCGGGGCTCGGGGGCGAGGTGGAGGATCCCCTCATCGATGGCGGTCTGCAGACGGATCATCCGCACGCCGTTCACCATCTCGTATTTGCCGTCGGCGACGACCTGCTCGGCCAGCTCCCAGTTGATGATGTGCAGGTAGTCGAAGTCGAATTGGATGGCGCCGGTCTCCAGCGCCGGGTTGCCGTCCAATATGCCGCCGGTCGCCATCTCGGCGTTGTAGGAGTTGATGAACGCCCATCCGGCACTGGCGAGCTTGCCGGAGTCGGCGAGATCCTGGTTGTAAGGGGGCAGCTCGATCTGGAAGCTGCGCTCCAGGTCCAGCTGCCCGGTGCCCTGGTCGACCGCCAGGAACCCGGAAACTCCCCGGTAGTGCTCGGCGTACTCCTCCAAGGGGGCGTAGCCGCTCTCGACGAAGATCGGCGACGGTGTCTTGGCCGAGATGTGCACGTACTCGGTGTCCGGGGTGGCAAAGACCCCGCCGTGGGAGCTTTGCATATTGGGGACGTCGAGGATCTGCTTGGTCTTGAAGTCGCGCAGGTCGATCATGGCGATGCGACCGTTGGCGCGGTCGTTGATGTACAGGAACCGGCCGTCGTAATCGCCGCCTGTCTCCGACAGAGCCGGGTGATGGGTGTCACCCCATGTGAGAGGGTCGTTCTGGTCGATGTCGGATCCCATGTCGAGCAGCTCCATGCTCCAGTCGGCACCGAAGCCGTAGCCCGACCAGGCATCGGGAGCGAAGACGGGGATGGTCTTGAGCAGCTGCATCGAGGGCACACCGATGACGTGGATCTGACCGCTGTGCCCGCCCGAGGCGAACATCAGGTACTCGTCGTGGGCTCCCGGTGCCACGTAGGTGGCGAGGGCGGCCTCGGCCTCGGGTCCGGTGAGTCCGCGCTCCGACGCGATGTCGGAGAGGTTTCCTCCCGCCGCCGTGCCGAACCCGATGCGAGAGCCTGCCACCCCCACCACGAGCCCGAGTACGAGGGCGCCGATGATGTAGAGACCGCCACGGCGATTCATGCGCCAACCTCCTGTCGTGCCGACCGGCTGTCGCCGATCTATAAGTCCTGTGCTTCACAATCTATGGCAGGACGTTCGGCCGGCCGTAGGGTCGAAAGTCCCTAACGAGTCGGTGAGGTGGAGGGTTGCCCGCCGCGAACGGGTCAGATGCCGGCGGCAGCGATCCCACAACAGATGGCGAGCGCGAGTGACACCGGACCCCAGAAGCGCTCGGGGCGGGAGCGGGAGACGCGGTTGGCGACCGTGCCGAGGGCGAAGAACCCGGTCAGGATCCACATTCCCACCCCACCGGTGCCCGGCCCGTACCGTGGGACTTCGAAGAAAGGTGGAGCGGATGGAACAACGCATGAGCTTGGTCACGCTCGGAGTGACGGACCTGCCCCGGGCCCTGGCGTTCTACGACGCGCTGGGCTGGCAGGCGACCGGCCCCACCGACGAGGTGGCGTTCTTCCAGGCGGGCTGTCATGTCGTCGGTCTGTGGACGAGAAGCGATCTCGCCCACGACAGCGGCGTCGCCGATGGTGGTGGCTGGGGCGGGGTGACGCTGGCACACAACGTGCGCTCGCCCGCCGAGGTCGACGAGGTGATCGCCCAGGCCAGAGCCGCCGGTGCGACCATCACCCGCGAGCCGGCCAAGGCGTTCTGGGGCGGCTACTCCGGGGTGTTCGTCGACCCCGACGGCCACCCGTGGGAAATCGCCCACAACCCCGGCTGGTCGCTGGCAGAGGACGGCTCGGTGCGCCTGGAGAGCTGACGGTGCGCAGGCGGGAGACGAGGCGGCCGCCACCCCCGGCAGGCCGTCAAGCGCCTTCGCGTCGCTGGCGGACCACCACCGGATCTCCCTCACCCGAGCGCGAGCTCAGACCGGGCTGACCGCCATCCGTGGCGTGTCGTTTTCGGGGGAGACGACCGGTTCGCGGCGGCCGAAGCGGATGAAGAGGGCAACACCCAACAGCGCGGCGGCGAGCCCGCTCACCTGGTTCCAAGTGAATGCGCCGATGGTGGCGTCGCCGGTGCCGAACCGGAGGAAGTCGAGGATGAACCGCTGCAGTCCGTACCAGATGATCCAGAAGGAGAAGAGCTGGCCGTAGTGGAGGCGGAAGCGGCGCTCCACCTGCTGTAGGACGAAGAACAGGATGATCGCCCCGATCATGTCGTAGGCGGCGACGTGATGGTAGACGCCGCAGAACTCCACGCCGGGAGGAGGCGCGGCGCACTCGAGGGCGTCGTGCATGGGAGCGACGTCGTATCCGGGGCGGATGCCGTAACCCCACGGAAGGGTGGTGGCGCTGCCGAGATGCTCGACGATGGCCAGGTCGCCGATGCGGCCGACGATGGTGCCGATGGCGAGGCCGTAAGAGGCGGTGTCGAAGGTGGGAAGCCGATCGAGGCCGATCTTCCGCATCCGCCACCAACCCACCAGGATGCCGCCGGCGAAGCCGCCCATGATCGAGAAGTTGCCGCTCACCGGGTTCATGGCGGTCAAGAACGGAACGCCGTCGAGCAGAGCGGCGGGCGCGGTGAAGTAACGGGCGCCCAACAGCGACCCCACCAGCGCCCAGGGCAGGACCGACTGGAAGGCGTCACCGGAGAATCCCCGCTTGTCGAGGAGGCGGGTGACATACCAGCCGCCCGCCACGAACCCGAGGGCGGCGAACACCCCATGGAGCGACATCGTCAGGGGACCCACCTCGAACAGCGGAATTGGGGGATACGAGATCACAGCGAACACGCCGGCCAGGGTAGAGCGGGCCTCAGACTCTGGACACTCGCTCGCCAGCACAGAGAGAGGCAGAATTCTCTCCCCCCGCGCAGGGAGGGAGAGAGAAGTCTTCTTTTGTCCCCCCTCGACCGAGCGCAGCGAGGGAGTTTGGGGAAACCGCCCGGGGCTTTGCCCGGGCGAGGGGGCAGCGAGCGTCAGCGAGCTCGTTGACCCACGGTGGGAGGTTTCTCCCTCGTCTTCTCTCCCCCGCACAGGGGGGAGTACCCGGCGCAGCCGGGGGAGGGGGGAGGCGCGAGCGGCGTCGCCGCCGACCTTTGACGGCGTGGAGCTGGTCTGGAAGGGTGGGGGCGTACCCGACCGAGGGGTGAGAATGAGCGAACAGACACTCCACCAGACCGTCTCCCACGACGGCACCGACATCGGCTACTGGACATCCGGCGAGGGACCGCCACTGGTTCTCGTCCACGGTGGCCTCGGTGACCACACGCGCTGGGATGCCTTGCGACCGCACCTGGAACCGCATGTCACCGTCCATGCGATGGATCGGCGCGGACGCGGCGCCAGTGGCGACAGCGCCGACTACGCCATCGAGCGTGAGTACGAGGACGTGGCTGCCGTCGTGGACACGGTGGCGGACGACACCGGGTCCGCCGTCGACGTGTACTGCAGTTCGTTCGGCGGGCTCTGCGCCTTCGGCGCCGCGCCGTTGACCACGGCCATCGGACGGCTGGCGCTCTACGAGGGGTGGCCGCCGGTCGACCTCGGTGCGGTCGCGGCGCCGACCGGGTTCGTCGAGCGGATGGAGGCACTGCTGGCCGCGGACCAGCGGGAAGCTGCCTTGGAGACCGCCTACCGCGAGCTCGTGAGGCTGACGGACGACGAGATCGAGGGTGTGCGAGCCCAGCCCTCGTGGCCGGCGCGGGTGGCAGCGGTCCACACGATCGTGCGGGAGGAAGCGGCGTTCTCCGCCAGCGAGTTCGACCCCGAGCAGGCAGCCGACATCACAGTTCCCACCCTGCTGCTGGTCGGCTCGGAGAGTCCATGGATGCCGCAGGCGGACACCGTGGCGGCGGCGCTGCCAGACGCACGCGTCACCGTGCTCGAAGGCCACGGTCACATCGCGGATCTGCTCGCCCCGGGGGCGGTAGCCGAGCCCTTGCTCGACTTCCTGGGCGAGTGACGGTCAGACGTCTCGGGTGAAAGCGCGGTCACGGAGGTCGGCGGGCAGGGCGCCGTCCTGGTAGCCGGACGTGCCGGTCGCGAGGAGTTCGGCGGCGGCCCGGTGCAGGGCGCCGTAGGAGGCAAACGCCAGCGCGCCGCCGGTGGAGACGCGCCGGACTCCCATCTCGGTCAACTCCGGGATCGATGGCCCGTGGCGGCGCAGGAGGACGTTGACGGGCGTCTCCGTCTCGTCGACCAGCCGGCGGATCTGCGATGGGCCCTCGAGGCCAGGGGCGTACACCACGTCGGCCCCGGCGTCCGCGAAGTGGCGGAGCCGGCTGACGGTGTCGGCGAGATCGTCGATCCCGTGCAGGAGGTTCTCCGCCCGGGCGGTGAGCACGAAGGGGAACGCCAGCGA
>CAZCRP010000109.1:0-8983 GCA_964501055.1 uncultured Acidimicrobiaceae bacterium | reverse complement strand
CACACCACCGGTCCGCCACCGAACGTCGTCGCGTGGTCGCCGACGCGGAAGGCGGCAGCCACCGACTCGCGCGCCATGCAGGCACCGATGGGGAGCCCGTTGGCCAGCGCCTTGGCGGTGGTTGCGATGTCGGGCTCGAAGCCGAGTTGCTGCCAGGAGAACCAGGTGCCGGTCCGCCCCATGCCCGCCTGCACGTCGTCGACGATCAGCAGGATGTTCCGCTCGTCGCAGAGGTCCCTCACCCCCTGCAGGTACTCGGCCGACAGCGGGACCACGCCTCCCTCACCCTGGGTGGTCTCGACCATGACAGCCGCCGTCGCATCGGTAATGGCGGCGGCCAGCTTCTCGAGCTCCTGCGGTGGCACCTGGTGGAAACCGGGCGGTAGCGGCTCGAACGCCGCCTGCTTGGCGGGCTGGCCCGTCGCGGCAAGGGTGGCGAGCGAGCGGCCGTGGAACGAGTCGAGCAACGAGACGACCTCGAAGCACTCCGGACCCTTCGTGGTCTGGCCCCACCGCCGGGCCAGCTTGATGGCTGCCTCGTTGGCAGTGGCGCCACAGTTGGCGAAGAACGTGCGGTCCATCCCTGCCAGCGCGTTCAGGCGCTCTGCCAGCCGCACCATCGGCTCGGTGACGTACAGGTTCGAGACGTGGACCAGGGCGTTCATCTGAGCGGCCACCGCCGCCGCCACCCTCGGGTTGGCGTGACCCACCGAGACGACGGCCAGCCCGGTGAGGAAGTCGAGGTACTCCTTGCCGTTCTCGTCCGTCAGCCACGAACCGCGGCCATGGGCGAAGACCAGCGGCGTCCTGGCATAGGTCTGCATCACGGACCGTGCCTCGCGGTCGAGGACGCTCATGGCCGATCGTCTCCATCCTGGGTCACCATCGTGCCGATTCCTTCCCGGGTGAACATCTCCAGCAGCAGCACGTGCTGCACCCTCCCGTCCAGCACGTGCGCCCTGCGCACCCCCGCCTCCAAGCCGGCGACGACGGAGGCGAGCTTGGGCAACATGCCCCCCTCGATCGAAGGCAGCAGTCGCTTGAGGGACGACAAGTCCATGCGCTGGATGAGCGTCGACTCGTCGGCCGGATCGGCCAGCACCCCCTCCACGTCGGTCAGGTAGACCAACTTGCGCGCGCCGAGGGCGGCGGCGAGGGCACCGGCGGCCGCGTCGGCGTTCACGTTGTAGACCCCGTTGTCGGGACCGAGGGCGATCGGGGCGACCACGGGCACCAGCCCCTCGGAGACGAGCCGGCGGATCAGACCCGTATTGACGCCGGTGATTTCACCGACGAAGCCGAGGCGTTCGTCCTTGGGGGTGGCAGTGAAGAGACCGGCGTCGATGCCGCTCACCCCGATCGCTTCGGCGCCGTGGGCGCCGAGCATGCGGACGATGTCGGCGTTGATCTCCCCGATGAGCACCCGCTGCACGACCTTCATCGTGGCCGCATCCGTCACCCGCAGCCCCTCGACCCAGCTCGACTCGATGCCGGCGGTGGCCATCGCCTCCGAGATCTGCGGGCCACCCCCGTGCACCACGATCGGGAGGATCCCGACGGTGTGCAGGAGGGTGATGTCTCCGGCGAAGGTCTGCTGGAGGACCGAGTCCTCCATCGTCGAGCCGCCGTATTTGACGACCACGATCTCGCCCCGGAAGCGCCTGATGTACGGCAGCGCCTCCATCAGGATCGAGGCCTTGCCCATCGAGTTGGCGATACGCGCCTTGGCGGGGTCGGGGGCGCCGTGGCCGGTGGTCATGACCGCTCCCCGTTGAATATCACATACGCGGGAGTGAGATCGGTGGTGGTGACCAGGGCGCGGCCCGGACCATCGCCCACGACGATCTGGAGTGAGAAGTCACCATCCAGCCGCGCCGCCAGGCCGGCCTCGTCGAAGTCGACCGCCACCCCCGCATCGCAGACCACGGTGCGGTCGTAGACGATGCGAACCGCCCCCGGATCGATCTTCTCGCCGGCGGCTCCCACCGCGGCCAGCACGCGCCCCCAATTCGGATCGGCGCCGTAGAACGAGGCCCGCACCAGGGACGAGTCGGCAACCGCCATGCCCACTCGCCGAGCCGATCGATCGTCTTGCGTCCCCGCGACGGCCACGGTCACCACCTTGGAGGCACCTTCGGCGTCGCGCGCCATCTGCGCGACGAGGCCGCGGCAGGCCTCTTCCACCGTGCGGCTGAGCGCATTGACGTCCGGCTTCACCCCGGATGCACCCGACGCCAACAGGATCACGGTGTCGTTGGTCGACTGGCAGCCGTCGATGTTCAAGGCGTTGAAGGTGGCATCCACTGCCGGACGGAGCGCGTCGGAGAGGGTGGCGGTGTCGGCGACGGCGTCGGTGGTGAGGAACGCCAGCATCGTCGCCATGTCCGGCCGCACCATGCCGGCGCCCTTGGCCATCCCGCCCACCACCCAGCCGTCGCTCTCCACCGCGACGGTCTTCTCGATCGAGTCGGTGGTCAGGATGCCGCGCGCCGCGGCCGCTCCGTGCTCGGGCGTGCCGCCGAGCCGGGTCGCCAACGGCGGTATCCCGGCCAGGATCAGGTCCAGCGGCAGCCGGCCGCCGATCGGGCCGGTCGAGCAGACGAGCACGTCTGTCTCATCACAACCGAGCTGGCGGGCGGTGGCGGCAGCCATCGACCGGGCGTCGGCCAGACCGGCCGTCCCGGTCCCTGCGTTCGCGGCCCCCGAGTTGACGACGACCGCCATCGCCTCGCCCGACTCGAGATGCGTTCGACTCAGGTGCACCGGCGGGGCCGCGGTGAGCGAGGTGGTGAACACGCCGGTGGCGGCCACCGGATGGTCGGCGGCGAGGAGGGTCAGATCCAGGTCGGGGGACGGCTTGATCCCGCAGCGGATCCCTCCGGCCCGAAAGCCCCTGGCGGCCACGACGGTCACGGCATCCATCCGGCCAGGGGGAGCCCGGTGTCCTCGGCCAGTCCGAGCATGATGTTGGCTGCCTGGATCGCCTGCCCGGCGGCTCCCTTGATCAGGTTGTCGATCGCCGCCTGCGCGATGACCACTCCGGCATGGGGATCCACGAAGGCAGAGACGATCGCTCGATTCGACGACACCGTCCATCTGGTTTGCGGCGGCTGGTCGATCACGGTGACGAACGGTCGGCCCCGGTACGCGTCGGCGAGGATCCCCCGGGCGGCGGCGCTGGTGAGACCGTCGGACACCAGGGTGGCGGTCACGGTCGCGAGCTCGCCGCGCTGCATGGGTACGAGATGGGGGGTGAAGACGACGGCGACCTCGGCTCCCACCGCCTCCCTCAGGCCCATCTCGATCTCGGGCCGGTGGCGGTGCGTGGTCACCGAGTAGGACACCACCCCTTCGGCCACCGCTCCGAACAGCAGCTCCTCCTTCAGGCTGCGGCCCGCTCCGCTTGCGCCGCTGAGACAGTCGGCGACGATCGGTGCCGACTGGTCGATCACTCCCGCCGCGAGCAACGGAGCGACCGCGAGCAGCACCGCGGTGGGATAGCACCCGGGCGCGGCCACCAGGTGGGCCCCCGCCAGGTCGAACAGCTCGGGCAGCCCGTATCGCCACTCGCGCAGCCGATGCGGCAGGGGGTGGGCCGAGCCGTACGCCTGCTGGTAGCGCTCGGCGGTGTCGAGGCGGTAGTCGCTGCCGAGATCGACCACCTTCGTCCCTCCCACCGCCAGTTCTTCGCCGATCTCCCAGGAGGCGCCGTGCGGGAGCGCCAGGAAGGCGAGATCGACGGCCGGCAACTCGTCGGGGTCGTTGGAACCCAGCGTCCGGTCTCCTCCGCCCAGCTGGGGATGCACGGCGCCAAGCCGCTCGCCGCGACGGCGGTGGGCGCCGAGATGGACGAGCTCGAGGGCCGGGTGCTCGTCGAGCATCCGCACCAGCTCGCCTCCGGCATAGCCGGACGCACCGAGCACCGCTACCTGTTGTGCCAACGTCACCAACTCTCGACGTGCGACTCCACACTATACGCATATGCGCATGGTCCCCGGCCGGGGTCGTCACGGCACCGGCAGCGGCGCCGCCGGCATCTCGGCATGGCGGACCCAGGCCGTGGCGAGCGCTTCGGCATCCGGTCCCAGCACCACCAGCACGAAGGTGAGAAAGCCCTCGGTGGTGACCGAGCCACCTGAGAACGCCGCCACGTACGCGCGGAGAAAGCCGAAGAACTCCTCGTCGCCGACGAACTGCCGGAGGGCCGCCAGCGTCAGCCCGCCGCGCAGGTAGACCGAGGGGTTGAACAGGTCCTGGGCAGGTGGCCGATCGGGCGGAGGGTGGTCGGAGACGGCCATCGTCTGCCAGGCACGGCGCAATTCGGCTTCATACGCCTCCCGGCCCCGGTCATGCTCGATCCAGCGCCAGGTCATGAAGGTGGCGAATCCCTCGTTGAGCCAGATGTCGTCCCACTGGCGGAGGGTGATGTCGTTGCCGAACCACTGATGGGCGAGTTCGTGCGCGATCACCGGCGCCCCCCAGGCGGCGCTGACGGTGGTGTAGGTGGGAAGCGTCTGGGTCTCCAGCGCCGCCGCCAGGTCCGACGCCACGATCATCGCCCCGATCCGGTCGAAGGGATACGGTCCGAGGTCGGACTCCAGGGCGGCCAGAATCTCGGCCTGTCGTTCGAAGCCGGCGGGCAGCTCGCCGTCGGTCCCGACCCAGGTGGTCACGCCGTCGGGCCCCACGATCGGGTCGAAGCGGCCGATGGCGAGAGGGACGAGGTACGGGGCGACCGATGCGATGTCGAACCGGTACACCGCCGTCGCGCCGTCGGTCTCGACAGGAGCGGCCGTGCCCCCGGACACCACCACCAGGGGTTCGGGGACCGACACGGTCAACCGCACGTCCGCCCGGTCCAGGGGGTGGTCGTTGGCCGGGAAGACGCCGGAGGCACCATCGGGCTGGGAGAAGAGGAACAGGGAACCGGTCCCCCGCTGCCACCCGGTCGGGAAGGGGAACGAGGTCAGATCGACAGGTTCGGGCGGGCCGTGATAGTGGACCAGCACCTCGAAGGTCTCCCCGCGCGGGATCACCTCGGATGGTGTGACCCGCAGCTCGCGGCCATGGCGGTCGAACGCCGACCGAACCCCGTCCACCTCCACCGTCTCGACGGTGTAGCCCACCAAATCGAGTGCGAACGAGCGTAAGGGAACCTCCGCCACCGCCACGATGACGGCGGCCGCGTCGACCGTGGACAACGAGGAATCGATCGTCAGGTCGATGGCGTAGGAGCGCACGTCGTAGCCCGCATTGCCGAGGTCAGGGAACATGCGGTCGCCCACGCCGGCGGCGGCATCCACCCCCGCCGGTGCTGCGCTGGTCGTGGCGGCGGATGTCGTCGCAACCGGTGCGGGAGATGTGACCGGCGCCTCGAAGGTGGTGGGGGCGGAACACGCCACCACCACGCCGGCCAGGAGCAGTGCGCCCCTCATTCCTCCTCGAGGCTCGGACCGGGGTCGTCCATCCCCTTCGCGCGCGCCCACGATCGGACCATGGCGTAGGCCTCCGCCACCGAGTACTCGCCCTCCTCGATCCTCCGTTCCAGCAGCAGATCCATGATCTCGCCCACGAGCGGGCCGGGTCGGATGCCGAGATACGAGATCACGTCGTGGCCGTCGATCGGTGCCCGCAGCGCCTCGATCGCCTCCCGCTCCCGTAGCTCGGCGATCCTCCCCTCCAGTTCGTCGATGCTGGCCTGGATGGCGGCGGCGCGGCGAGCGTTGCCGGTGGTCACGTCGCAGCGCACCAACTCGTTGAGATCGTCGAGCAGATGGCCGGCGTCGCGCACATAGCGGCGAACCGCGGAGTCGGTCCAGCCCATCTTGAGGGTGTGGGGGCGCAGATGGAGGAAGACCAACTGACGGACATCGGAGACCACGTCGTTGGGATAGCGCAGCTTCCGCAGCCGATCGCGGGCCATGCGGGCGCCCACCACCTCGTGGTGGTGGAAGGTGACCCCGTTCCCGTCGAAGTCCCTGGTGTCCGGCTTGCCGACGTCGTGCAGAAGCGCCGCCAACCGCAGACGCAGCCGCGGCGAGGCCTTTTGGGTGACCGCGATGGTGTGCGCGAGCACGTCCTTGTGCCGGTGGATGGGGTCTTGCTCCATCGCCAGACGCGACAGTTCCGGCAGGAAGTGGTCGGACAGCCCGGAGGCCACCAGACCGGTGAGCGCCGGGCCGGGGTCGGGGGCGGTGACCAGGCGGGAGAACTCGTCGCGAATCCGCTCGGCCGAGACGATGGCCAGGCGATCGGCCATGTCCCGCACCGCCTGCACCGCGGCTTCGTCGGGGGTGAAGCCGAGCGTGGCCTGGAAACGGAACAGTCGCAGCATCCGCAGCGGGTCGTCCGAGAAGGACGACTCCGGCAGACCGGGTGTGCGCAGGATCCCGGCGGCCAGATCGGTCAGTCCACCACACGGGTCGATCGGCTCGGTGGCCGGCAGCGCCAGTGCCACCGCGTTGATGGTGAAGTCCCGCCGAACGAGATCCTCCTCCACCGTGTCGGAGTACGTCACGGTTGGCTTGCGCGACTCGTGTCGGTAGACCTCCGAACGGAAGGTGGTGATCTCGAAGCTCCACTCGCCCTTGCGCGCCCCGATCGTGCCGAAACTACGGCCGACGTCGAACACGGCGTCGGCCCAGTCGTCGACGATCTCCCGGATCCGGTCGGGGCGAGCGTCGGTCGTGAAGTCGAGATCTTCCACCGTCCGGCCCAACAGGGCGTCGCGCACCGACCCTCCCACCAGATAGAGGGTGTGTCCTGCATCACGGAAGCGGGCGGCCAACTCGGAAGTCGGCGACCCGTTCTCCACGAGCCACCGCAGCCGTTCGGGGATCATGCCGGGCCAAGGCTACCGGCGGCTCCGACCCAGCCGGGGCGGCGGGAGCGGCCCGGCCGGCCGGTCAGACCTCGACGCCGGCTTCCAGCGCCTTGGCCCGGAACTCGTGGGAGTTGCGCACGTACGGCAGCGCGGTCGGGAGACTGACCCGCCGCTGGGTGACGAGGTTGAGCAGCGCCTGATCGAACGTCTGCATCCCGAAGAACTCGCTCTCCTTGACCGCCTCCAGCAGGCGGGCACCGTCGGCGTTCTCGGCGATGAGCTCCGCCACCCGCCCATACCCGGTGAGGATCTCGGTCGCCAGCACCCGCCCGGCGCCGTCGACGGTGTCGAGCAGCCGCTGGGAGACGATGCCACGGAGGAGTCCGGCGAACTGGCGTCGCACCGTGACCTGGCGCGCCTCGGGAAAGAAGTCGATGAAACGGGCGATGGTGTCCTGGGGATCCTTGGTGTGCATCGCCCCCAGCACCAGGTGGCCGGTCTCGGCTGCCGCCAGCGCGGCGGCGGCGGTGGGCGAGTCGTTGATCTCCGACACCATGATCACATCGGCGTCCTGGCGCATCGCCTTGCGGAGCGCCGAGCCGAGGTCGGCGGTGTCCACGCCGACCTCGCGCTGTGCCACCACCGCCATCTTGTCGGGAAACAGCACCTCGATCGGATCCTCGACGGTGATGATGGACACCGGCTGGGTCTGGTTGATGTGTTCGACGATGGCGGCGAGGGTCGTTGTGCGGCCCGACCCGGCGGGTCCGGTCACGAGCACGAGGCCACGCGGTTCTGCTGCCAGCTTGCGGACCACCGGCGGCAGTCCGAGTTGATCGAGGGTGGGCACGCCGGGAACGACTCTGCGCAGCACCAGGCTGACCGAACCGCGCTGGCGGAACGCGCCGACGCGGAACCTGCCCAGCTCCTGCTGTCCGTAGGCGAAGTCCGCCTCACCCGTGTCCTGGAACTGGCTGGCCGCCCGAGGCGTGAAGATCTCGGCCGCGTACGCTTCGACGTCGCTCGGCCGGAGCGACGGGATGTCGGCCATCCGCCGCAGCTCCCCGTCGATGCGGATGACCGGCGGAGAGCCGACCTTGAGATGCACATCGGAGGCGCGGGACTCGACTGCCCGGCGCAGCAGATCATCGAATGACTGGGACATGGGTGGGGCCTCCGCGAAGATCGTCTCGAACTGAACTATCGGCCTCTGCCGCGAGTCGCTTGAACGTCTTTCCCCTCGGTCAACCGAGAGCTCGTTCGACCTCGTCGACGATCTCGAACGCCCGCCGGGGCGATGCGGTGCGCTCCGGGGCGGGCTCTGTTCGACCGGCCATCCCGCGCAGGGTGTGACTGACGGACTCGGTGATCGCCGCCAGGTTGTAGCCACCCTCGAGGAAGGTGATCGTCCGTTCCGGCGGGACGATCGAGGTCAGCGTGGCCGCCATCGATCCGTACTCGACAGATTGCAGCCGGAGATCTGCCAGCGGATCGTCGACATGGGCGTCGTACCCCGCCGAAATGAGCAGCCAGTCGGGGGCGAAGCCCTTCAGCGCCGGCTCGATCACCCTCCCCTCGATCTCCTGGTAGACGTCGCCCCCCGTCCCGGCCGGGAGGGGGATGTTGATGACCGTCCCTTCGGCGCCCTTCCCTCCCCGCTCGCCGACGAGCCCGGTCATCGGATAGAACGGGTGCTGATGCGCGGAGATGTAGAGGATGTCGGGATCGTTCCAGGTGATGGCTTGGGTGCCGTTCCCGTGATGGACGTCCCAGTCGACGATCGCCACCCGCCGTCCCGAGGCGGCGAGCGAGACTGCAGTGATCGCCACGTTGTTGAACAGGCAGAACCCCATCGCCTGATCCGCGAGCGCATGGTGGCCGGGCGGCCGCAGCGCCAGGAAGGCGGTGCCCGCCGCGCCCTCCTCGAGCAGGGCCACCGCCTGGGTACCTGCGCCGGCGGCACGCATCGCCGCCTCCCACGATGCCTCGACCGCCACGGTGTCGGCGTCGAGTGCCCCGCCTCCGACGGAACAGAAGCGCTCGATGGCGGCGATATAGGCGGGGGTGTGGACGGCGGCCAGCACGTCACGATCGACGGGCTCGGCGTCGACGCGGCGGACGGTGAGACCCGACGCAAACACCCCGCGCTCGGCCGCCACC
>CAZCRP010000108.1:0-9001 GCA_964501055.1 uncultured Acidimicrobiaceae bacterium | reverse complement strand
CGTCGTCGGCGCCGGCGCGGGCAGGCCGTCAGCGAGGAACGACATCGGTTCCCTTTGCGATCGCCGGCTGCGAGATGGCGCTCCGCACGCGGCGACGGGCCCTGGCGAGGCGGGAACGCACCGTCCCGACCGGGATTCCAAGCGTGTCGGCCATCTCCTGGTAAGACATCTCGGACTCGCCCGCGAGCATCAGCAGGGCGTACTCGTCGTCGGAAAGAAGCCGCAAGGCGGCGAGCAGCTCCGGACGCAGCCGCTGGGCGTCCACCCGCTCCGTCAGGGCGTTCTCGAACGGTTCGGTGATCGAGTCGATGGGCGCCGCCAGCCTGGTGGTGGCACGGTGGCCGCGGTCTGTCCTGCGCGCCCGCTCCCGGGTGACGTTTGCCGCGATGCCGAACAGCCACGGAAGCGCCGAGGGCCGGTCAGGACGAAAGCGCACCCGACGATCGAAGGCGCGGGTAAAGGTCTCGGCAACCACGTCCGCCGCGTCCTGCAGTCCCACTCGTCCCACCGCGTAGCGGTGGACCGCCGCGAAGTGGCGGTCGAAGATCACCTCGAATGCCTGCGGCTCGGAGATCGAGCGGGCGATGACGGCCGCGTCCGACGGTGTGCGGTGCTCCACCTCCCGGAATCTACCCTCTCCAGGAGTTCGGTTTGACATCGGAGGTTCGATACCGAATACTGCCGCTGATTGACAACGCGCTCATCCAGAGCGGTGGAGGGACAGGCCCTGTGAAACCGCGGCAACCGTCTGAGCCACGTCCGTCATGGACACGGTTCGGGAAGGTGCCAATGCCTGATCGATGAGACGTCTTCGGCGATGTACCGCTGAGGGACGCTCAGAGCGCCCGGGACAGACAGCGGAGCAGCCACATGGCCACAGAGCCGGCCGACCGATCCATCGCCAACCTCACCTTCACGGCTGATTCGACGCGCCCGATGTGTTGCGGCATGTGCATGCCTCGCTCCCGGGTGGTCCACCTGCGCCGTCGGCGCTGACCCGCCACCTCCCGGGAGCGAACTCTCACCCGGCGGGGAACATCCCATCAGCACGCAGGAGGATCCATTCATGACCATCAACAACGTCGATCTCGAGTCAGTCGTAGGCCTCGTCGGGGCCATCCAGGAAGATCCGGCAGTGGCGTCGACCACCTGGTCGGCCGCCGTCCGCTGGACCGGCGGCTTCCGTTCGGAGGCGCGGGTGCGGGACTTCACCCCGTTCCCATCGGACGAGCCCGCCGGGTTGGGTGGGACGGACACCGCGCCCAATCCAGTCGAACAGCTCCTCGCCGCGCTCGGCAACTGCCTCGCAGTCGGCTATGCCGCCAACGCCTCGGTGGCAGGAATCGAACTGAAGTCGGTCGATGTCGAACTGTCAGGAGATCTCGATCTTCAGACGTTCCTGGGGCTGGCGCAGGGGAACGCCGGCTTCTCTTCGATCAGGGCGGAGGTGTCGATCGAAGCAGACGCCTCCCCGGAAGCGATCACCGCCCTGCACGACAAGGTGACCGCCACCTCGCCCGTCGGCCACACCCTGGGACGTGCCATCCCGCTGTCGATCGACCTTGCCAGCGGTGCCCGGTCGGAGGCCGTGGCATGAGACGATGGCAGGAAGGTGCGGCGCCGATGTCCGCACCTCGAACACGACCAGGAGGCCGCCGCCCCGGAGAGGAACACCAGTGAGCTACCGATTCGAAACGCTGCAGGTCCACGCCGGTCAGGGCCCGGCGCCCGGGACGAATGCGCGGGCGGTGCCGATCTATCAGACCACCTCCTACACGTTCGACGACGCCGACCACGCCGCCCGGCTCTTCGGGCTGCAGGAGTTCGGAAACATCTACACCCGGATCATGAACCCGACGACGGACGTGTTCGAGCAGCGGGTGGCGGCGCTCGAGGGCGGAGTGGCGGCGGTGGCGACGGCATCGGGACAAGCCGCGCAGCTGTTGACGTTCACGACCCTCTTGTCGACTGGTGACCACATCGTGTCCACCAGCTACCTGTACGGGGGAACCTACAACCAGTTCAAGGTGGCGTTCCCCCGCCAAGGGATCGACGTCACGTTCGTCGACGGCGACGAGGCCTCTGACTTCGAGGCGGCCCTGCAGGAGAACACCAGAGCGATCTACCTCGAGTCGATCGGCAACCCGAAGTACAACGTCCCCGACTTCGAGGCCATCGCGGCCGTCGCCCATGCCCACGGCATTCCCCTCGTGGTGGACAACACGTTCGGTGCAGCCGGCTATCTGTGCCGTCCCATCGATCACGGAGCCGACATCGTCGTCGAGTCGGCCACCAAGTGGATCGGGGGTCACGGCACGTCGATCGGCGGAGTGATCGTGGATTCCGGCCGTTTCGACTGGCGCAACGGGAAGTTTCCGATGTTCACCGACCCCGCGCCCGGGTATCACGACCTCGTCTTCACCGACGTGTTCAATCCGGAGTCGGACTTCGGCAACATCGCCTTCGCGATTCGTGCCAGGGTGGAAGGGTTGCGAGATCTCGGAGCGGCGCTGTCTCCGTTCAATGCATTCCTCTTCCTCCAGGGGCTCGAGACACTCAGCCTGCGGGTGCAGCGGCACGTCGACAACGCGCTCGAAGTGGCGCGCTGGTTGGAGTCCCACCCACAGGTCGAGTGGGTGTCCTATCCGGGCCTCGAGAGTCATCCGTACCACGCCAACGCACGCAAGTACCTGCGGAACGGCTTCGGCGGGGTGCTGTCGTTCGGCCTCAAAGGCGGGTACGAGGCCGGCAAGCGGTTCATCGATCACACAGTGCTGGCGAGTCATCTCGCCAACGTGGGCGACGCCAAGACGTTGGTGATCCACCCCGCCTCCACGACCCACCAGCAGCTGCGGGAAGACGAGCAGCGCGCCTCTGGTGTGAGCCCGGAGCTCGTGAGGATCTCGGTCGGAATCGAACACATCGACGACATCAAACAGGACCTCGACAACGCCATCGCGGCCGTGAGCTGAGCCTTGGGGGCGGGCGGGGAACATGGCCGCCTCCCCACCCGCCCCATGGTCTAACCCAACGACTCCAACCGCTCGACGAGCAGGGCCGTGAACCGCTCCCCATCGATGTCGGTCGCCACCCGCACGGACCCGGACTCGGCGGTGCCGATCCGTCGGTCGACCACCGTCCGTCCCCGGCCCACCACGCCCAGATCGACCTCGATCGGCCGCCGCTCCGTCGTCACGAGGTCGTCCCAGATCACGTGCGCCACCGCCACCGCGTCGTGGATCGGAGCCCCACCCAACCCGCGCCCTCCCGGCTCGTGGCGGGAGAAGAAGCCGAGGAGGTCGGCGACGAACCGAGCGGCCTTCCCGCCGGCCGCGAGCCGGGAGGCGTCGCTTCCCCGCAACAGCGCTCTGTGAGTCACGTCCAGGCCGATCATCGTGACGTCGAGGCCGGATCCGAACACGCGGGTGGCGGCCTCCGGATCGACGTAGATGTTGAACTCGGCCGACGGCGTGACGTTGCCCATGCCCATCGATCCTCCCATGAGCACGATCCTCTCCACCCGCCCGGCGAGTTGAGGATGAAGGGCGAGAAACAAGGCGATGTTCGTCAAAGGTCCGGTCGGGACGAGCGTCACGGGACGATCGGAGGAGGCCACCGTTCGCGCGATCAGCTCGACGGCATGCACCGGCTCGGGTTCCCGAGTCGGCGCCGAGAGCGTCGGGCCGTCCAGTCCCGAAGGGCCGTGTACGTTCTCGGCCACGACGAGATCGCGCATCAGCGGGCGGTCCGCTCCCGCGGCCACCGGAGTCGACCACCCGATGAGGTCCAGCACTCGGATCGCGTTGGCAGTGGTCTTGTCCAGCGTTGTGTTCCCCGCCACCGTGGTGATGGCCCTCACCTCCAACTCGGGTGAGGCGGCGGCCAGGAGTATGGCGATGGCGTCGTCGTGGCCTGGGTCGCAATCGATGAGGATCGGGGTGGTCATGACTCCACCATGGCCCTCGCCACCTGCGCTCGTGTCGGGATCGAGGCCTGCGCACCCGCGCTGGTGGTGGCCAGCGCACCTGCCATCACCGCGATCCGCATGGCCCGGTCGAGTGCGTCTCCGGACCCCAATCCCACGGCCAGTGCCCCGACGAAGGTGTCACCCGCCCCGACGGCATCGATCGCGTCCACCGCCGGCGCCGCGATGTGCAGGTCGCGCCGTCCGTCGCGGATCACCGCCGCCCCGTCGGCACCGAGGGTTTCGATCACGAGCGGTACCCGACGCAGCGCGGCGCCGTAGTACCGGCCTTCCGTGCGGTTCACCACCACCACGTCGCATCTCTCGAGCAGGTCCACCGGCAACGGACGCGCCGGGGCACAGTTGAGCACGCTGAAGGACGCGGCCTCCACCGCCGCCTGCACGACCTCGAGCGGTATCTCCAACTGACACACCACCACATCCGCGTCGTCGACCGTGACGTCAGCGGGAGTGAGACGCCGGTTGGAGCCCGGCGCGACGACGATCTGGTTCTCACCGTCGGGGGCGACCACGATCAGGGCGATCCCGGTGTGATCGGTGTCGACGCGCCGCACACCCGTGAGGTCGACACCCTCGCGTTCCAGCAGTTCGAGGGCGGCTTCGGCTTCGGCGTCGCGACCGACGCAGGCGATCAGTCGCACCTCGCCGCCCATCCGCCGCGCCGCCAGGGCCTGGTTGGCGCCCTTGCCACCGGGATGGCGGGCGAAGTCGGCGTCGGTGACGGTCTCCCCTGGTCGTGGCAGGGTGGGGGCAGAGGCCACGAGATCGAGGTTGACCGATCCGACCACGGTGATCTGCGGCATCGGCCGGCACGATACCCTGCGCCTCCCCGGCCGAGGAACGTCCATCGTGGGCCTGCTGCATCCGTCCGTCGAGAGCCACCTGGCCATGCTCGGCGCGGACTATCAGGTGATGGAGTGTGATCCTGCCTTCGCCGACACGGCGGCCTTCTGTGCACGGTATGGCGTGCCGCCGAAGGACAGCGCCAACACCATCCTTGTGGCTTCGAAGCGGCCCGCCGGGCGGATCGCCGCCTGCGTCGCCCTGGCCACCACCCGGCTTGACGTCAACCGGGCTGTCAGAGATCAGATGGAGGTGAAGAAGCTCTCGTTCGCTTCGGCGGATGCCACCCTCGCAGCCTCGGGGATGGAGATCGGTGGGGTGACGCCGTTCGGGCTCCCTCCTGATGTCCCGGTGCTGGTCGACGCGGCCGTGATGGAGCGACCAACCATCATCCTGGGTGGTGGCAATCGCGAGTCCAAGCTCCGGCTGAGCCCTGACCAACTGCGCCTGATCGCTTCGGTCACCATCGTCGAGGGACTGGCAACGGCCGTCTGAGGGCGGTGTCAGCGGTTCAGCAGGTCGAAGGCGGCGAACAGGATGTCGTCGGAGTCGGCGTCGTGCCGGTCCTGCACGAAGACGTCGGGCGAGAGGCCGCTGACCCCGACCCCGCGACCGTCGGGAGCGACCCACCGGGAGACACTGATCCGGAACTCCCCACCGTTCGGCGCCCTGAACACCTCTTGGATGAGATCCTTGCCGAACGTGGGCTCGCCCACGACCAGGGCGCGCCCCCGCGCCTGCAACGCCGCCGCCACCACCTCGGCCGCGGACGCCGTGCCCCGATTCGTCAACACGACGAGGTCCACCGCGGGTGAGACGAGCCCGCCCGCGATCACCGGAACCTCGATGGTGCGGTCACGCGTCTGCTCGACGAGGACCAAACCGTCGTGGACGAACTGCGAGACCACCGCCATGGCACTCATCACGAGACCCCCCGGATTGTCCCGCACGTCGAGGATCATCCCGGTCGCCTGTGCGACTTCGTCGAAGGCGAGCACCTGGCCGAACAGGCGGGCGGCGTCCTGGGAGAAGTCGTTCAGCCGCACATAGGCGACGTCGGGGGTGAGCATGGCGTACTCGACGACGTCGTAGCGGAGATCTTCGTGCTCGAGGTCCTTGGTGAGGAGGCCGGAGCTGCGGGGCACGACGATCTCAGTCGCGACGCCGGGGGGGGCATGCAGCGCCGCCACGGCTTCCGCTTCTGACTGCCCCGACGTCGGCACTCCGTCGATCGACAGGATGACGTCGCCGACCGTCACGCCCGACCGCTCGGCCGGTCCGAAGTCGAAGACCGCCAGCACCGTCAGCTCGCACCCGTCGCCGATTGGACCGCACGCGCCGCCGGAGCCGTCACGCGCTCCCACGATCATGCCGATACTGAGGACCTGACCAGAACCGAGGGCGTCGAGCCGGTCGGCGAAATCAGGAGTGACGTAGGCGGAGAACGGGTCGAGTCCGAGCCGGAACATTCCCTGGACCGCGGCCTCGACCAGCGCGTCGACTGCGACCCGTTCCAGGTGGTGTCGTTCGGATATCGCCTCGCACACGGGCTCGAAGGCGAGGTGGGGGATGACACATGAGACAGATGCCGTGACCTCGGCGACATCAGCTTCCCGCGCATCGAGCCGACGGACACCCGCCACTGCGGCAGCCGCGAGGGCCGAGGGCTCCGGAGCGTCGATGTGCCGGGAGGACAGCAACTGGTGGCCGCGGCACAACGTCGACCAGGCGCGGGGTGGGGCGTTGGTGCACCCGCTGACCTCGTAGGCGGCGACCACCGGTAGGGTCGTCTCGACGCTCGTGACGGGGGCGAGGGTGGAGAGCGTGGTGGTCGGGGCGGGGGCGGTGGGGACGCAGGCCGCCGCCGTCACCGCGAGCGCGGCGATCGCCGCCCTCATGAGCCGGTCCGCAACGCGCGCCGGATGAGCAAGGCGTAGCCGACCACGCCGATCACCGCAAAGGAGTACCACTGGACGGCGTACGGCAGATGGGGCCCAGGGTCGTCGGTAGCAGGCAGCGGCAGCCGAACCGGGACCGGTGTGCCGGCCGGATCCGTCTGCTGCACCCAGACGGGAGCGAGATCGTCGAATTGCTGCGAGAGACGCTCGAGGTCGATGCGGGCCACGACCGTGAGCCGGCCTTCGGGTTCGGTGGGACCCACGACCGGCCGTGTCTGGGTGACGCGGGCGACTCCTTCCACCGTGACCGGCCCGCTGGGAGGCGGCGCACCCTCGACCGGCGGACGTTCCACGGCGAGCGGCACCCAGCCGCGGTTCACCAACACCGTCCCGGCCTCCGCCGTGACGAGCGGGGTCACGACGTGAAAGCCGGCCCGGTCACCCGCCACCTGGGAGCGGACCAGGATCTCATGATCGGGCTCGAATTCGCCCGTCACGCGCACCGGGTGGAACGCGAGCGAGTCGACATCCTCGCCGGCAGCCCGGATCAGCACGGCGAGATCGAGCGGCTCGTTGACCATCCGGGCGGCAATGACGGTGTTCTCAGCCGCCCGCTCATGATGGCGTCGGAGCTGCCAATTCCCGAGCGACACGAACACGCCGCACACGAGCGTGACCACGACCGTGGCGATCATCCAACGCGGCGTACGCAGCAGTGCCCACACGAGCACCGATTGTGGTCGCTGCGAACACCTTGTCAGGTCACCTCATTGTCAGGTCGACTCAGGCGGCGTCACTGTCACCGAGGAGGTCTGCCAGATCGAGGCCTGCCGCCCGGCCGAGAGCCTGCAACGCGGCAGCTTCGTCCGCCGCCGCGATGGCGGCGGGGCGGGCCAGGAGTTCGGACACCGACGAGTCCGCCACTCCCGATTCGATCAGGAGGCGGGCGAGATCGTCTGTCCAGAACCATGCCATGAGCGAACCTCCGCCGAAATGGGGGACCGGCCCGAACCTACCTCGCGGCGGTCGTCGAAGCGAGCGATGATTTTCGCGTTCTCGGCAACTTAGCCGGCGATGGCGACCCCATTGCGGCGCGGATCCGTCACCGCCTCGACGGCACCGTCGTCATGGCGAATCGCCAATCCCACTCCCCCGAAGTACATGTGGATGGAGTCGAACGGTCGCAGCGCCTCGGTGCGATGGGAGACGTCGACTCCGGGCTCGTGGGCGATCGTGACGCCGCCGGTGCCGACGTCGACGTGCACTCGCGGGGCGGCCACGGCCGCGGCATGGTCGACGCCCTGTTCGAGCAACAGCAACGTCTGCGCGATGGCGCTCGTGATGCGATCCGCTCCCGGCGAGCCGATCGCCAGTGCCCGCCCGTCGCGATGGCGGCCGACGGTGGGCGCCATGTTCGAGTTGAGGCGTTCGCCGGCCACGAGCCGCGCAGGATCACCCACCAGTTCGAGTTCCCCCATCCCGTTGTTCATCCACATGCCCGTACCGGCCGGGATCACACCCGATCCGTATCCGGCGGAGAGCGTGATCGCGCAGACGCCGTCCGGACCGGCGGCCGACACATGGGCGGTCGATGGGGACCGGATCGGATCAGCGGGGAGGGAGCGGAGCAACTCGCCCACAGCCGCGTTCCGATCGTCCGCCGCGTCCGCTCCCTCCCGCCGCCAGCCGTACACCCGTCGTTGCGCAGCGATGAGATCATCGACGCGCCCGGTCGGGGCGAGGGTCAGGAGGGCTGCCAGCGCGGCCCCACCAACGGCCGGGGCGGGATTGGTGGCCAGACTCCAGCCGCCCATCACGACCTCCAATGGCGTACGCGACACCGCCCGGTACGCGTGCAGATCCTCGAGGCCGAGGTGACTCCCCCGTCGGTGGAGGTCGGAGGCGATGCGGCGCCCGAGTTCCCCCCGGTACACGTCGTCGGCTCCGTGGCTTGCGATCCGGTCGAGAGAAGCGGCCAGATTCTCGACGAGTACTCGCTGGCCGACCGCCAGCGGGCCCTCGGGGCCGACCAGCGCCGCCCGGCTGGCCGCGTCAGCTCCGAACACCGGGGCGGATGCGAAGATCAGGTACTGCGCGGACGTCTGGCCGAGTGGCGTTCCGGCTTCCGCCAGTCGCACCGCCGGCTGGATGATGTCGTTCCACGCAAGGCGCCCATGGACTTCGTGCGCGGCCCCGAAGGCGGCCCACGCGCCAGGCACTGCGATGGAGGCCGGCCCCACGACCGTCGTGACGCCGCCGCCGTACTCCATCGTCA
>CAZCRP010000107.1:0-9018 GCA_964501055.1 uncultured Acidimicrobiaceae bacterium | reverse complement strand
GCGCTCGCCGCCGGGCGATTCGCCGCCCAGGCAGCCGAACTCACCCATCCGCTGTCCATCGATGGCGTCGAGGAGTGGCGACCCGGTTCGGTCGTCTATCAGGTCGTCCAGCCGGTCGACCAGGAAACAGGCCTGATCCTCTCCTACGACATCTCCGAACTCCTCGCCCGAAGGAGTCAGAGCTCTGCCCTGCAACCGCTGACTGCAGAGCTCGCCGTCTCCGGTCTCGTGGCCGCCGGTCTCTCCTTCGGACTGTGGTTTGCCCGCTCCCGGGCTCGAAGGCGGATACGCGATTCCCAGCTGAAAGCGGAGATGCTCGCCGCGCGCTCGCGTGACCTCGAACGGCATAACAAGGAATTGGATGCCTCCCGACGCGAGGCGGAGCGGGCTCTGGAACTGGCCGAGGAGACCAACCGAATCCGCTCTGAGTTCGTGCTGATGATCAACCACGAGCTGCGCACTCCCCTGACGAGTGTCGTCACCGGTGCCGAGGTGCTCCTGGACCAACCGGAGATGCCGCTCGTTGACCGAACCGATTTGCTCGGCCACCTCGTCCAGGATGGACGGCGACTGGTGGAGCTGATGTCGCAGATGCTCACGGTCGCCCGCGTCGAGAACCGCAGCCTCCAGTTCACTCTCACCGAGATTCCCGCTGACCATGTGCTCCAGCGGCTGGCCGGTCGCTGGAGCTGGCTGGATGTCACGCCGAGCACAGGGATCACCGTCGAGTCCGATCGTGACGCCCTCGTCCAGCTCATCCACTCACTGGCAGACAACGCCAGGTCGCACGGAGCAGACCGGATCGGGCTGACGGTGGCCCGCGAGCTGCCCTTCGTGCCGGATCACACCGTGGGTGAAGCGCCCGAAGACGCCGTCTACTTCCTCATCACCGACGATGGCCCAGGGATCGACCACGACTTCTTGCCACGTGCATTCGAGAAGTTCGAGAAGCGGGGCCGGACTTCGGGCACGGGGCTCGGCCTGTATCTCGTCAGGATGATGGTCGAAGCGATCGACGGCTGCCTCGCGGTTTCGACCGGACCGCGGGGGACGACGATGGCCGTTGGGGTTCCTTCCGGCGCCGCCGTGTTGGAGAACGTCCGATGAGACGGCGAGTGTTCCCGGCCGTGTTGAGCGTGCTCGTGATCGTCGTTGCCGCATGCAGTTCGGGTGTGGCTGCGAACACCGATCGGGTGGACCTGGACGAGTTCTCGATCGTGACCGGCCAAACTCGGTGGGCGGCAGGTCGAGTCACGCTGAGCGTCGAGAACGTCGGAGACCGCACACACACGCTGATCATCACCGAGGGCGACGGCACGGTCGTCGCCGCCAGCGGCCTCCTCGACCCGGGCGGGTCGGCCGACGTGGAGGTCCACCTGCAGCCGGGGGAATACCAACTGACCTGCCGGATCGTCGTCGAGGGCGGAGACGGACAGATCTTCGACCACTACGAACAGGGCATGCACACCGCGATCACTGTCGGGGCCTGACCGGCTCACACATGTCGGAGCGACGCTCGGTGCGTCATGCCCTACTGAGGGATCCGGTGACTGCCCTCTTCCCGATATTTGGCCGCTTCCCATCGGCGGAGACCGGTGGCGATGAGGAACATGGCGAGGGTGAGGAGGGACAGCGCGGTCGAGGTGGAGATGAGGACGTTCCACGGTATGCGTCCGTCGATGGTGCGGAATGTGAGGGCGAAGCTGACGATGGTGCCCCAGTTGAACCGGGTTTCGACGAGTCCCAGGTAGGCGAGGAACCCGTCGGTGATGATCGCCGCCGAGGCCGCCAGGAAGGCATACACGGTGGCGAGAGGGAGCAGATGGGGGAGGATGTCACGGCGGAAGCGGCGGATCGGTCTCGACCCGGCGACAACGGCGGCGTCGATGAAACCGGAGGCGTTGATGTCCAACGCCCGGGAGCGGAGCACCAGCCCGGCGGTGGAGGCTCCGGCGAGCAGTCCGAAGAACGCGCCGAACACGGGTGCGGTGAAGAAGTGACCGAGAACACTCACACCGAGAATGGCCATGACGATTGGTGCCGGGAGCAGCAGCGCCGCGTTGCTGATCACCCAGCCTGTCCAACGGCCGGCTCGCCCAAGCGTCGCCAGGCCGGCAACGAGGATCGACGTCAGGAACGATCCGGCAGCCGCTGCCAGAGACACTGCCAGACCCGGTTTGGTGCCTTCCATGATCATCGACGCCACGTCCCTGCCGAGCGGGTCGGTACCCAGCAGATGGGCGGCCGACGGTGGTGACGGGTGGAGAAGATCCCGGTCGAAGCCTGTGACCGGGTTGTAGACCCCCGAGGGCCACACCCATCCCAGCAGCAACGGGTGCACCACGACCAGGGCCACAAACACCGCCAGAATGGCCAGTCCCACACGGGTGTACGGGTCGGCACTCCAGCGCCGGCCTCGCCGGGTCGGACGTGCCTGTGCGGCAACGACCGTCACAGATGCCGCGTTCCGTCGCGGTAGCGGGGGTCGAGTGCCGCGTGAGCGATATCGAGGATGAGACGGGCGACAACGGTGATCACACCGACTACCAGGAGCGCACCGAGGGCCAATCGGATGTCATTGGTGCTGAGCGCTCCGAAGATCCCGGCGCTCAAACCGGGGTAACCGACGTTGTAGTCGACGCCGTTCGTCCGAAATGCTGACTCGACGATGACGAGCGCACCCAACACGAGAGGGAAGCTGGCGATGTACCTGCTGATTACCGGCAGAAGGAGCATCCGACCGACATGTCGTCGGGAGATCGTCCGCTCCCTCAGCCCCTTCGCCCGGGCGGCGAACACGAAGGGGGCGGTTCGGAACGAACTCGTGACCGTGGAGACCAGCAAGGTCGTGTCGGCGAGGTTGATCAGTGCCACCGCCAACACGGGGAGGACCATCAGTCCGACCAGGTCGGCCAGACGTTCGCCGCCAGCGAGACTGACAGCCAGCCAGACCCCGGCCGTCCCGCCCATCAGCGGCACGACCACACCGGCAGCACGCCGCAGATCCGGTCGCCGGGTCGCCCGCCACACGGCGACGGTGCCTGCGACCCAGATCAGCATCGCCACGGCGACACTCCCCAGCAGCATCCAAGCGACGGTGGACGGTCCGATCTCGCTTGTTCTCCACAGTTGTTGGTCGAAGGCGCGTAGGCGAGTGAAGACTCCGAATCCCAGCAACTCGGCGGTCCCATAAGCCAGTAGGAAGGCAAGCCACGGAGGGAACAGCGTCGAGACCGCCGAGAGTCCCAGCATCGCCCCGTCACCCACCCGGGTCGGTCGCCACCCCGCCACCCGACCCAGCCACACCCCGACCGCGAAGGCTGCGCCAACAGCGAATACCAAGAGCAACAGTGTGAAGGGCAGAACCCCCGCCACCACCGAGGAGACATCAGCTCCGCCGAACGACGTTCCCAAGTCCCCTCGGACAACTCCCGACAGCCATCGGCCGAGCTGGACCCACCATGATTGATCCAAACCCATCTCCGCCCGGATCAGCTCGACATCCTCGGCGCGCATCGACAGCCGGTACATCGTGGCGAAGTCGCCCGGAATCAGCACAACACTCAAACCGAACACCGCCGCCAGCAACACGCAGAGGAGGGCAACGGAGGCCGCGACCCGCACGCCTACGAACCGCAACCAGCTCATGCCGGATGACCGTAGCCAGACCTTCAGTGCGTCCTCAGTGACTCTCGGGCTGAACAGGCCGGCGCGCGCCGCCCACCGCTCACCTGAGCCCGGGCTGGGTGGGGGTTGGCCCAGCCCGGCCGAAGTTCAGGGTGTCCGCCACTCCGCCGCCGCCCGCCCGGGCCATGACGGATGCGTCAGAGGAGCAGTCAGCGGCTGTTCCGTTCCGGCGACTGTGCATCAGCCTCGGTGGAGGACGGCGACATACGGGCGAGGTCCCGGCTGGTGGAACACCAGGTCCCAGCCGGCTGCTTCGGCGAGGACTGCGAGTTCCTCGATCGGGACGAAGAGATAGTCGAACCAGGGTGTGGCGACGTTCGCCCAGCGACTTCGGAGTCGAAGCTGGCCGGGGAGCCGCCCGCGACCCCGGTTCAGCTCGTGATACCCGAGATGGATCGGGTCGGCGGTGTTGAAGGGATCGACGCAGGTCCCGATGATCTCGGAGCCGGGCCGGGTGACGCGGTTCAGCGCCGCGAAGAACCGCGCAGCATGGCCGGGGCTCTCCAACAGCCCGAAGTTGTTGCCGAACAGCAGCACCGTGTCGAACGGCTCCGTTCCCTGGTCGGCCAGATCGACGATCGTCCCGGTGAACGTGCGGCGGACGCCGCGACGCCGGCACGCCTCGGTCGCTCCAGGTGAGATGTCGAGCGCCACCACGTCTCGACCGGACTCCTGGAGGGGAAGCGCGTGCCGCCCACCTCCGGCCCCTACATCGAGCACTCGTGACCCGGCGCGGTCCACGATGCCTGCTTCGGTCTCCGACCATACCGAGTCACCGGTGAAATAGATGGCGGCGTCGAACGACTCGAGATAACCATCGTCGCGCTCAACGAAGTGTTCCCGCGCGTGCGCTCCATGGTCGAGATGGTCGAGCAGTGCCAACCCGAAGGCGTCTCCGATGAACGGCCCAGGTTGCGGGTCCATTCGTCGAGTCAACCAGGACTGCCCTCTCGGTGGCCGCGAATTTGGGCCTGATGGCACAAGGCAGACGATGCCCTGAGCCGTGCACCGAGACGAAGGGACAGGACACCGAGGGCGGTGGAGGTCACGTACCTCGTGGGTGGTGGCATCGATGTTGGTTGGCGATGGATCTCTCGACGAAGGCGGGTGCGGAAGCGCTCGGTTCGAAGGAGGAGTTGGACTCTGTCAGGGAGCCTCATGAGGTACCGATCGGACGACCGGGCGACAGTCAGCACCGATAGACTTTGCTTCGGTCAGAGACTTGATTCACGACGCCTAGGACGTGGTCAGGCTCACGACCATCCCAGTCGGGTGAACTCTCGACGCACGGCGTCGGTAACTGCGGAGCCCGCTCCCCGTCGCCTGGCCTCGGACACCGCATCCGCCGGAAGGTTGAGCGCGACGAGTCGATCCCGCACTCCCCAGTACTTCATGAACGTCTCTGGGAATTCTATGTGCCCGTGGCGCACGCAGGCCAGGTGCTCGGCCGCTCGGAGCGGGTCGCCCTGGAATGCGTCCCATGCAGCCAGGAGGAGAAGGACGTCCCCGTCGACCCGCCCTGCCAACCCGGCGGAGAATTGGGCGTGGGCGGCGATCACCGACTGCTGGAACGCGTCCCATGCACCGTGACAGGCGGCGGCATAGGCGACTTGTATGGCGTTGCGGGCGGCATCCAATGACAAACCCAGCTCATCCCAGGTCCGCAGCGCCGCGGTAGCTGCGTGGAGTGCTCCGGCGGTATCACCGAAGGCCACGCGAACATGGACCTGGGCGTGAGTCAGGATCAACCGATTCCATCCGGGAGTCGGTTCGGCGATCGCCTCTGCTCGGCGGAGCAAGGCGTCGGCTTGTTCCCTGCTCACGCCGTAGGTGAGGACTCCCAGCGCTCGCATCGCGTATCCGGCGGCTTCGATTCCTTTGGCGTTCGCCCGCTGTGCGGCTTCGGTCACCGCGGTCCACTTGGTGGCGTGTCGGTCCGGATCACGCAACAGGTAACCGAGCGCCCCTGACGCCTTGGCAACGGCGATGAGTTCCAGGTCGCCGGTCTCCTCGGCGAGCGACTCCGCTGTGTCGGTCAGTGACCACATCCCCGGATAGTCGTCGTTCACCTGCAGCGCTGCCGCCCTGCTGAGGAGCCACCGGCATCGGTGGGTGGGTTCGAGTTGGTCGGCGTCGATCAGCCCCGTCCACTCCATGGCTTCCTTCCCCGAGTGATTCCCCCGCCAGGAGTAGGCATGCACTGCCACGATGTGGTTCGCGGCTGTCATGTCGCCGGCTGCGGCGTGATGGAAGAGCGCAGCTCGCAGGTTGTCATGATCGTGGACGAGCTGTGACGCCAGTGATCCGGATCCGTAGTGGTCAGCCACAGGGAACGACGCACACCAACCGCTGAACCAGTCAGCGTGTGCCTGGCGAGTGACGGCCGTCCGTTCGCCGAGGCGTCCGGCAGCGAATAGGCGCACCGTCTCGAGGAGTCGGTAGCGCGTTCCCCACACGGTTCGGGTGGATTGCACGAGCGACTTCGCCACTAGGGATCCGAGCGTGCGTCGGACCTCATGCTGTGAGCCGGAGCAGATACCCGCAGCGGCGTCCATCGTCGATCCTCCGGAGAACACGGAGAGCTCGGCGAGCAAGCGCTGTTCGGACGCGTCGAGCAACCGCCACGACCACTCCATCGTCGCCTGCAGGGTCTCGTGGCGGCTCTCGGTGCCCCGTCCCGCCGACATCGTGAGCCGTTCGGCCAGGCTGGCCCAGAGTTCGGTTGGCGAGAGGTATGCCAGTTGTGCTGCCGCCAACTCGATGGCGAGCGGTATCCCATCGAGTGCTTCCGCGACTTCCGCCAGTACCCGCCGGTCGACTTCGGTGAACCCCGCACCTCCGGTGGCATCCGCTGCACGGTCCATGAGGAGCTCGAGTGCTGGATGATCGCCGTCGCGCTCGATGGGAAGTGGCGGCACCTGATGTCGGGTTTCACCGGCGACCCCCAGCGGCTCCCGGCTGGTAGCGAGCACTCGCACATCCGACGACGCTCCCAGGAGTGTCACAGCGGATTCGGCGGCCGTTCCGATCACATGCTCGCAGTTGTCGAGTACCACCAGCATCGACCGATTGGCGACGGCCCGGGCCAGTTGGGCGAGAGGGACCTCCTCAGGGGTCTCGCCGCCCCGGATGGCCACGCCGAGCGCAGTGGCCACTGCCTGCGGGACCTGGGACCCGTCGCGCAGACGGGCGAGATCGGCGAAGTGAACGGGGATGGAATCAGCGAGCCCCCTCGCAGCCTCGATCGCAAGTCGGGTCTTGCCGGAACCGCCGGGTCCGAGCAGTGTGACCAGCCGGTGTTGGCCGAGCAGCGCTCGGACCTGTGCCACCTGGTCGGCCCGACCCACGAGACGGGTGTGCATGACGGGCAGCGAGGTGCCGACGGCGCGAGCCGGCGCCGGTTGGGGCACGGCTCCGGAAAGGAGGATTTCTTCTCGAGGGCCTGGAGGGCGGGTGACGGGTCGACGCCGAGGCTCTCAGCCAGGCTGTGGCGCAGTCTCTGATACGCGGCGAGGGCCTCGGCCGCTCGGCCCGCTGCCGCCAGTGTCCGCATGAGTGCGGCCCAAAGCGACTCCCGGGTCGGATGTTCGCCGACCAGCCGCTCCAGTTCGGAGATCGCCTCTGCCGACCGCCCCGCCTCGAGCAGGAGTCCCGCCCAGTGCTCCACGGCACGCAGTCGCTGCTCCATCCACGCCGCGATCAGGGGACGAGCCCAGTCCCGCTCCACGTCCTGGAACGGGTCCCCTCGCCAGAGCTGCAGTGCCCTTTGGACGGCGTCGATGGTGTCCACGGCGAGGGCGTGCTCGAATTCGAGCAAGTCGGTCGAGACGATCTCCCGGTCGAGGACGTAACCCGTTCGGCTCCCGCGGAGGGCGTCTCGGCCGTCGCCCAGCTGCTTCCTCAGGTTCGAGACATAGGTCGCGACGGAGCGTTTCGCAGCCGGTCTCGCTTCCTCACCCCACACGGCCTCGACGATGCGGTCGGTAGGAACCTCTTCACCGAGATGGGCGGCGAGCACGGCGAGGACCGACTTCTGCTTGTGCGGCCCGAGGTCGACGGGCCTCCCACCCTGCCACGCCACCACCGGACCCAACACCGCGATACGCAGGGCCACGCGAGAGACGGTAACCGTCCACGTGTCAGAAGAACCTCCGGTTTCGGGGCCCGCCGCGGTGCCAGCGAGGCCTCTCCGATATGAGTGCGCCGGTTCCCTTCAACCGACGCACGCGATGCCTTCCTCAGGATTGCGCACGACGCGCACCGATGGAGGCGGGCGCATCAACCACTTCAACTTCGGCCGGGCTGGGCCCACCGCCGCCAGTAGCCAAGCGGTGACGCGTGGGCCGCCTTCAGTCCCGCGGGTCGGGCAGTCCGAACGCCTCGGCGGTTTGCTTGGCTGCTGCCCAGGACCCTCGGTCCTGATTGCAGAGGACGATCACACTGGTCGCGTCGTCGATGAAATACGACGTCATCGCCGAGACTCCAGGGTCCCCACCGGCATGACCGAAGATCGTCACCCGGTCGTCGACCACCGTGAGTTCCAGTCCGTATCCGTAGGCTTCCAGACCGGCGGTGTCGTTGATCGGGGCTCTCGGTTCGAGCATCAGGCTGAGCGACTCCGGCGACACCACCTCACCGGCGACGAGGGCGTCGAAGAACCGAGCGAGGTCGGTGGTGCTCGTGATCATGCCGCCGTCCGGCATTCCCATCGCCGGCACGGCATAGATGTTCGTGCGGCCCTTCTCGGCGGGCCTGTCGGAGGTGAAGTAGCCGACGGCCAGTCGCTCCGGGTCGAAGTCGAGACTGGTGAAGCCGGTGTCGTTCATCCCGACACGTGCGAGGACGTGGTCGGCCACCACGTCGTGATATCGCCGGCCAGTGACGGCTTCGATGACGAGGCCGAGAAGGATGTAGTTGGCGTCCGCATACTGGAACCTGTCTCCGGGGGGAAACAGTGCAGGGAGCTCCTGGAAGAGCGGAAGCATGTCGCTGACCTCGCGGATGTGATAGGTCGGGATCCGCTCCCAGCAGCCGACAAAGGACTCCCACGTGTTGTCCTCGTCGTCGTGATAATTCGTCAGCCCCGCCATGTGACAGAGCAGGTGATGCAGGGCGTGGTCCGGTGTCAACGCCAGCGGCTGATGAGCCGGCGGGAGGACATCCGCCGGCGCGGTGGAGAGTCCGATACTGCCGCCCTCGACCAGTTGGAGGACAACCGCGGCCGTGAACATCTTGGTCACCGATGCCACCTGGAAGCGAGAGTCGGTCCGCACGGGCACGCCCAGCCCGCGGTGGGCGAGACCGGCGGCGTGGTGGAAGACCGGCGCGCCG
>CAZCRP010000106.1:0-9049 GCA_964501055.1 uncultured Acidimicrobiaceae bacterium | reverse complement strand
GGAGGTGTCGCCGATCTGCGATGCTGACGCCGCGGCCGGCGTAGCCGTCGTGCGAGCCTCATCGACGGTCGGAAAGAGGGCGGGCAAATGGTGAACCTGCACCACTCAGGGTGGGGGCGAGTGGACGCCATCGTCGGGCGTCTGGCCCGCTCGCGTCCGCTGTGGGTGTTCGGCGCGATATGGGCCGGGGCGGTGCTGGTGCTCGTCGGCGCCGATGAGGGAGTCCCGGTTGTCAGCCTGCTGCTGGCAGCCGGGTTCGGTGTGTGGTGCATCGCCACCCTTGCGCTGACCGAGCCTGACCGCCAGCCGACCGTGCCCACCGGGGGACGCCGCCGCCTATGGCTGCAGCTGGCCGTGATCCTCGGGTTCGTCATCCTCACCGCATGGGCTGGGCTCGCATTCCACGGGGTGGTGGGCGCCGAAGCCGCCATCCCGCTGTGGTCGGCGATGGTGGGCCGATTCAACCGGCTGGGGGAGTCCTGGCTCGGCAACGGCAACTTCGTGGCGAATCCCATGACCTATCTCGTGTTGCCGCTCTCGGCGCTGGTGGTGCTGCGGGCACACCCCCGCGAACTGGGATTCGGCAGGGGACACCGGGTGGGACGGGTGGTGGTGTCGTGGTGCGCCATCCCTCTCGGGCTGTTCGCGTTCGCGCTGACAGCCGGTCAGATCACCTTCGTTCGCCTCCTCGAGCGTTTCGCCTCCCACTTCTTGCAGAACGGGCTGATGGAAGAGTTCCTGTTCCGGGGCGCGCTCTACACCCGGCTGCGCCTACTGACGGGGGTCGGCTGGGCGCTGGTGATCCAGGCACTGCTGTTCGGCGCCTGGCATCTGGGGCTCGGCTATACCGACACCGGCCATGCCGGGTTGCTGCCGGCGATGGCGGCGGTCACCGTCAACCAGGCGGTCGCCGGTCTTGCCTTCGGCGTGATCTTCGAGCGCACCCGCAACCTGATCGCACCCACGGCGGTGCACATCGTCCTCAACAGCCTCGGTTGAGGTGCGGTCACCGCGATCGGTGATCGATGCCGCCCCCACCGACGGACGGCGGTGCGGTCGCCGGTTCCGCTTCCGCTGACAGCTCGCCGACTGGCCGCTACGGTCCGAAAGGGAGTGCGTCGGTCGGTCGGGTTCGCCTCGTGAGGAGGCAGCCGTGTTCATTCCGGCGCCCAACGGACCACGAACCAACGGAGGTGCGACCCGTGACTGACGACATGCCAGCAGGACCGCTGAGCGACGTGCTCGGGTTCCCGCTCTTCGAGGCGATGTACGGCCGGCGCTCTCGCCGCTTCGGCCTCGGAATGGAGGTTCCTTCCGGTCCGCTTGCCTTCCGGTCCCGCCATGATCCCGTCGCGCTGACCGAACTGGAGCAGTCGGTGCTGGTCGCCGCCGGCACCGGTGTCTCGGGGTGGAGTTTCGGGGTGCCGTTCGGGCCCGATCGCCCGGAGGCGCACGCCCATTACACCCAGCGGTTCGGGGGCCGCACCGCTCCCACCGCTGCCGGGTTCGGCACTCCGGTGCTCTTCTACACCGACGACGACGGCACCTACCTGACCAACACCCGTGACGGCACGCCCACCGCGATGCGGGAGCTGAGTGGACTCGACGACGCGCAACGGATCGTCGCGGCCGGTGGCCGGCACACGACCCGACTGTCGGAACACCGGCTCGACCTCCCGGCGCAGCCGCCGCACCTGCTTCCACCCAATCTGTGGATGGCCAACGCCCGCGGCTCGACGCTGTTCATGCCGGTCGGCGATGCGAGCGAGCAGGTGCTGGGTCTGTTGGCGATGGCGATCGCCAACGGCAGCTTCATCGTCGATGACGCGGCGGGCCGTCCCGCAGGTGACCTCGCACCGTTCGTGCGGAGCGGCCTGATGGACGAAGCCAAGCCCGCTCCGCTGTCCGTCCTCGAGCAGATGGCATACGAGGCCAACTGCGCCGAGCTGAGCTTCATGGCGCACAACATCGTCCTGACGATGCAGGCGATGGGCCTGGGGGGCCTGTTCTTCAACGGGGTCAACCGCTGGAGCGTGCTCGGCGGGTTCGCCGGCGACGGCGTCGCCGGCCTCGGCTTCCGGTTCGTGGACGACGGCCGCTCGCCGCTACCCAATCCGGTCGGTCTCGATGGGCTCTACGAGGCGCTGTGTCCGCCGTATCACCCGGACATGCGCGCCGCCGTGGACACCTTCGTCGCACGCAAGTTCGGGCCCGGTGGCGCCTACGATGCGTCGACTCCCGGACCGTGGCGAGACACGGCCGACATCAAGCGCGGCGTCCATCCGTACTCCGACGAGTTCGTGGCATGTCTCGCCGAGGTCGCCCAGTACATCTACGACACGCACGGGCGATTCCCGTCGACTTTCACCACCATCGTGCTCACCGGCTACGTGCAGGCAGTCCACCTCGACACCGACTACTACGACCAGCACTTCCAACCCGGGGCGTATCTTCCGATGCACGCCGAGCATTGGGAGCGGTGGCACCCGGCCACCGGCTGAACCCCATCCGGAGCGCGGCCGGATCGGCTCGGTCCGGCGGCGACCAGTACGCTGGTCGTCGTGAACAAGGAAAAGCAACCCGGCGGTCTCGTCATCGCCCTGAAGCCGGCGCAGCTCGTCGGGTTGGTCGCCGTCATCGTGGCGGTCAGGCAGTTGCTGAGGCGCCGCCGGGCCTGACGGTGCGGGCACCGCACGTTCCAGGCATCACGTCGCTCGGTCGGCGTCGTATCGGACCCTGACCAGCGGGATGGCGACCAAGGTGAGGAGCGCGCCAGCGAGGAATGCGGCCCGCACCGACACCAGCTCGGCGATGGTGCCGTTGAGCAGGGCGGCGACAGGACGGGATCCGGCGAAGGCCACCACCCACAGTGCCATCACCCGCCCGCGCAAATGGTCGGGGATGCGGCGCTGGATGCGGGTGTTCAAGGCCACCGCTCCCATCATGAACCCGACTCCGGCCAGCAGCATCCCGAGCGTGGCCAGGGGAGTGACCGTCGCCAGGCCCGCCAATCCCATTCCGGCGGCGAGAATCCAGTAGCCGCTCGCGCCGACGTTGCGCAGGGTCGTGCGGCGTCGCAGCGGGCCGAGGATGAAGAGGAATAGGACTGCTCCGACTCCGAAAGCCGAGGCGAGCAGGCCGACGAGCTCTCCTCCGCCTCCCAACTCGTCGGCTTTCGAGGGGCCGAGGGTGACGACAGCATCGGCGCCGATGCCCAGGCCCGCCACCGCCAGCATCAGCGCGCCGGCCTTGCGGTCGTCGAGCAGATACCTCATGCCGCCGAGCAGCTTGGGCCGGCCGTCGGGCCGCGATTGGGTTCGGCGGGGGCGGATGAACACCAGGATCAGGGCGAAGATCAGGTGGCTGGCTCCCGCCACGGCGAACGTGACGGCCGGGCCTGCCACCACCAGCAGGCCGGCCCCCAGCGCCGGACCGACAGTGCGGGCGATGCTCGGCGCCGCCGAGGCCAACGCCAGGGCCGATTCCAGGTCCTCGGGTTCGACGAGGGACGGGATCAGCGCCTGCATGGCGGGCACGCTCACCGCCATCCCCACACCCAGCACCAGCACGGCAGCGAGAAGCACGGCGGGCCCGCCGAAGTCGGCGACACCCCTGACCGCCAGCAGCGCCGCCAGCGTGGTGACCGCCAGCCCGGAGAGGAGTCTCCCGGCCAGCAGGAGCTTGCGGCGGTCGACCCGGTCGCTGAGACTGCCGGCCCACATCGCCAGCAGAAGCGGACCGAGGAACTGAGAGACGCTGACGATGCCCACCATGAAGGCGGATCTGGTCAGCTCGAACATGAGCACGGCGGCGGCGATGTTCTGCACCCAGATGCCGCAACTCGACAGCACTTTGCCGGTCAGGTACCAGCCGACGGTGGGGTCGCGCAGCAGTCGCAGCACACCGGGCCGGGGACTCGCAATCTGCGTCATCGGGGACGGCTCGCTGGTCCGGTACGATCGGTGGCATGGCCGATGGCGACCGATCCGCGGCTTCGGCCCTGGCGGAGTTCGTTCCCAGGATGGCGCGGGTGATCGCCGTTGCCCTGCAGAGCGATCCGTCCGTGGCGTTGACCATCCGCCAGTACCGGACCTTGGAGCGCCTGCTGGCCGGACCGCTTCGCACCAGCGAACTCGCCTCGTCGTCGGACGTCTCTCAGCCCACCGCCACGACGGTCATCAGCAGCCTCGAGGCCCGCCACCTCGTGGCGCGCCGACCGGACCCCGACGACGGACGCGCCTCCCTCCTCGAGATCACGGCCGCAGGGAGGACGACGTTCGAAGCGGCGCACCGGCGGGTGCTCGACCGCTTGGCGGTGATCACCCACGACCTGGGCGACGCGGCAGCGGCCGCACTGTGGGAGATGGTGCCGGTGCTGTTGGCCGGCATGGATCGGGCGCGCGACATCCCTCACGGCGTCGAGCGGAATTGAGCCGCCGTCGGGTGCGACGGCGCGGAGCGGGCAGAGATCAGCGCGTTGCAGCGACCCGGCGATGGCGGTCTACATAGCACTGCTATCTATGGTAGTAGGGGCCGGAGTCCAACGAAATTCGATCCCCGCTGCATCGGCTGGCATTGGCCTCTCCAGAGTTCGCGTGCTCGCCGATGCTCCGTTCTGTCCCGAGCGACGTCGATGCCGTGACCCCCCGACTGGCTGTCCGACCTGTTCGGCCCGGTGGAGTCAGTGCACGCGCAGCGGATCGGGGCTGACTTCGGTCTGAGCGGCACCGTCCACCGGCTCGACGTCGGCCTCGCCGATGGAACGTCGAGGTCGGCGATCATCAAGTTCGCTCCCGCAGCGAGAACCTTGCGCGAAGTCGGCTTCTACGAGCATTGTGCCGCACGCACTCCTCTCCGGGTCCCCGGCTTCATCGGTGGCTTCGCTTCGGCGAAGCGGCGCTCGCGATCTACCACCGCCAGCTGCATGCCGCGGGTGTCCGACTCGACCCGAGCTTCCCCCACCACCTCGTGGCGGCGCTGCATCTCCTCTTCGCCGGAACGATCAACTGGCTGGGCCGGGTGGCGGTGGACGCTTCCACTCCTCGCGAGGAGGCACTCGGACGGAATCTCCTGCGCAACATTGCGCGGGCGTTGTCGTTCATGGGCGGGTGATTGGCGATGGGACTCTCGCCACGGCGCTGCGACTGGTACGGGAGGGTCCCAGGATCATCGGTTGCGACATCTCAGAGCCAGGGCTGGAGGAGCTGAGGGAGACCCCTGGAGGGAATCGACGTCGACTTCGAACTGCTGCGGGCAGACATCACCGACCTAGGAGACGTCGGCCGGGTGGTGGCGGCCGCCGGCAGCGTCGACATCCTGGCCAATGTCGCCGGGATCATGGACCACTTCCTTCCGCGGGGGGAGATCGACGACGGCATGTGGGAACGGGTGATGGCGGTCAACCTGACCAACGTGATGCGTCTCACCAGGGCGGTGCTGCCGCTGATGCAGGCGAGCGGCGGTTGGCAGCCGACGGCGGGTGGTCGGCGGCCTGACGAACACCCAGCCGTCGGGTCGGGCTGCACCTGGAGTGGATCTGGAGCGCCGCCCGGCATCCTGGCGGGCATGGCGATCACGGAGCCGACCGCCGTCGGAGACGCACCGAGAGGGGACCGAGCCTATCTTGCCGCCATGGACATCCGGGTGCTTGGCCCCGTCGAAGTTCATGTCGACGGCCAGCCGGTCGCACTGGGCGGGCTCAAACAGCGGGGGTTGCTGGGACTGCTGATCGCCGCCGCTCCGAAGCTCCTCTCCACGGACGCACTCATCCAAGGCTTGTGGGGGCCGGACGCCACCCCGGCGGCCAAGTCCACCCTCCAGACCCATGTGTCGAATCTCCGCCGCGTACTCGGCGATGTCATCGTCCACGATCGAGGCGGCTACCTGCTGGACGTCGACCCGGCGGCGGTCGACGCCGTGCGGTTCATTGCCGTTCTGCAGGAGGCGCGACACGCGATCGCCACCGACCCGGCGGGCACGGCGGCCAGGCTGCGGGAGACGCTCAACGCCTGGCGCGGGCTGTCGTACGCCGACCTGACCGGCGTCCCCGGTCTCGAGCCGGAGAGCCGCCGATTGGAGGAGCTCCGCCTGGAAGCGGTCGAGTTGCGCATCGATGCCGAGCTCGCCTCTGGTCACCACACCGCCCTCGTCGCGGAGCTGGAGGCACTGGCCGAAGAGCACCCCACCCGCGAGCGTTTCCGTTTCCAGCACATGCTGGCCCTCTACCGGTCTGGCCGGCAGGCGGAGGCGCTGCGCGCCTTTCGTCGCACCGAGCGATACCTCGCCGAGGAGCTGGGGGTCGACCCGTCCGAGGATCTGCGAGAGCTCGAGCTGAAGGTGCTCGGACACGACGACTCGCTCCTGATCGGCACTGGGCGGGCGATGACACAGCGGCTGGCGTTTCTCGTGACCGACATCGAAGGCTCGACCCGCATGTGGGACCGCTCACCGCAGGCGATGGCATCGGCACTGGCGGCCCACGATCGGATGCTGGCGGAGTCGATCGAGGCGGCGGGGGGACGGGTCTTCAAGCACACGGGCGACGGGGTGCTCGCCGTGTTCGCGGATGCCGTCACCGCCGTGAGCGCCGCCGAGGCCGCCCAGCGCCGCCTCGCCGATGCTGCCTGGGGCGAGATCGGCGAGTTGCGGGTGCGTATGGGTGTCGACGTCGGTGACGCCGAGTCGCGCGGCGACGACTTCTACGGGCCACCCCTGAACCGAGCGGCTCGGCTGTGCGGGGTTGCCCACGGTGGTCAGGTGTTGATCTCGGCCTCGGCGCACGCGGAACTCACGGCCACGTCTCTGGCGGGAGTGCAGGTGCGTCAGCTGGGTGAAGTGCATCTCAAGGGAATCGCCACTCCCGAGCGGGTGGCACAGCCGGTGTTCGTCGGTCTGCCGGCGGACTTCCCCGAGTTGCGGGTGGACACCGGAGGAGTGTTGGACGAGCGTGACTCGCTGCTGGCGCTCCCCGGCTACGAGATTCGGGAGCGGATCGGCGAGGGTGCCTTCGGCACGGTGTGGCGTGGCTACCAGCCGTCAGTCGGGCGGGAGGTAGCCATCAAGGTCATCCACCCGGAACTGGCCTCGCGGCCGTCGTTCGTGCGCCGGTTCGAGGCCGAGGCGCGCACGATCGCCCGTCTCGCCCACCCGCACATCGTGCCCTTGATCGACTTCTGGCGGGACACCGAAGGCGCGTACTTGGTGCTGGCGATCCTGCCAGGCGGTTCGCTGGACCAGGCGCTGGAGTCGGGGACGATCGATCGCGCGACAGCCCGCAAGATTCTCGGCCAGCTGGCCGCGGCGCTGGACCACTCCCACTCCCAAGGTCTGGCGCATGGCGACCTGAAACCCAGCAACGTGCTGTTGGACGGAGCGGGGAATGCCTATCTCACCGACTTCGGGATCGCCACCCGGCTGCTCGACGTGGAAACCGTCTCCTCGCTGTCGTCCGATCCCGCCTACCGCGCCCCCGAAGCCGAGCGCGGCGGTCCGTCGCCGGCCGCCGACATCTACTCGTTGGGGATGTTGGCGAGGGCACTGTTGGACGGTGCGCCGGGCCTCGAGACCGCGCTGGCGCGGGCAACCGCCACCGAGCCGGAAGACCGCCACCCCTCCGCCGGCTCGTTACTGGCCGAGTTGGACTTGGCGCTGGGCGACGCACCCTCGGACGTCGAGCTTCCGGCGGTCTCCCGCAACCCCTACAAGGGTCTGCGAGCCTTCGACGAAGGCGACGCATCCGACTTCCGGGGCCGGGCGGATCTGGTCGCCGCGCTCGTAGCCGCGGTTGCGGGGCACCGCTTCGTGACCGTCGTCGGCCCCTCCGGTTCGGGCAAGTCCTTGGTGGTGCGGGCCGGCCTGCTGCCGGCGCTGTCCGCGGGGGAGGTGGACGGGTCGAGTGCGTGGTACCGGGTAGTGCTGACGCCAGGTGTCGACCCGGTCCGGTCGCTGACCGATGCCTTGGAGCGGCTCGCCCGGGCCGAAGCCGCCATCGGTGCGCTGGATGGGCAGGACCTGGCGGCGGCGATGGACACTCTCGGCATCGACGGAGAGCTGCTGTTGGTCGTCGACCAGTTCGAAGAGCTGTTCGTGATGGCCGCGCCCGACGAACGGCGGAAGTTCATCGACCTGCTGATCGACGGCGTGGAGGCGGAGGAGAGCCGGCTGCGGGTGGTGGCGACGCTGCGGGCGGATTTCTACGATCGGCCCCTGGCGGATCCGGGGCTGGGTAGGTTGGTGCGCGACGGCCTGGTGACCGTGCTGCCGCCCACCCGCGAGGAACTGGTGGAGATGATCGCCGCTCCCGCCCAGGTGGTGGGGTTGCGGTGGGAGCCTGGATTGCCCCACCGGATCGCCGACGACGTCGCGCACCAGGCCGGCGGGCTTCCGCTCCTCCAGTACGCCCTCACCGAACTGGTGGAGCGGCGCAGCGGTGACCTGCTCACAGAGCGGGATTACATCCGCATCGGCGGGGTGACAGGGGCACTGGCCGGCAGGGCGGAGGCCCTCTACCGGGATCTGACTCCCTCGCAGCAGGAGGTGGCTCGCCAGCTGATGCTCCAGCTGGTAGCCGTGGACGAGGACTCAGACGACATCCGCCGCCGCGTGCGGCGCTCGGAGTTGGAGTCGATGGGCATTCCCCGCGCCGACCTCGACGCGGTGCTCGACACCTTTACCGTCGAACGGTTGCTGCTCGCCGATCGCGACCCCGCCACTCGCGGTCCCACGGTCGAGGTCGCACACGAGGCGCTGCTGCGGGACTGGCCCCGGCTGCAGGGGTGGATCGACGACCAGCGTGAGTCGTTGATCCTCGGCCGCCGGCTCCGCGTCTCCATGGGCGAGTGGGAGGCCAACGGCCGCCACGACGACTATCTCCTCACGGGCTCTCGGCTCGCTCCGTTCGTGGGCTGGGCGGAGACATCTCCGCTTCCGGCCGACGAGCTCGCCTATTACCGGTCGTCCCGGGCCAAGGACGACGCCGAGCGGCTGGCGCGTCGCCGCCGCCGCCGCACCTTCACCGCTGTCCTGGCCGCCGCCGCAGTTGTCGCCAGCA
>CAZCRP010000105.1:0-9069 GCA_964501055.1 uncultured Acidimicrobiaceae bacterium | reverse complement strand
GGTGGACCCGCGGCTGTGAGCGATCAGGCCTTCGACCATCAGCCGGGTGGCAGGCGTCAGGTGCACCGGGAGCCGCTTCCGATCGAGCGCGCTGAGGACCGTGGCGGCCTTCGCCATCGCCCCGCCCCGCTGCGGCATCGAGCCGTGCCCGGCGGGTCCCTCGACTGCGATCTCGAACCACACCCCGACCCGCTCCGCGACCTGGATCGGATAGAAGCGGATCCCATTCAGCGGGAAGGGGAATGCCCCGAACTCCCCGATGCAGTAGCGGACGCCGGCGAACAACTCGGCATGGTCGTCGACCAGGAACCTGGCGCCGAAGGTGCCCAGCATCTCCTCGTCGGCGAGCACGGCCAGGATGATGTCACCGGCCGGGGGAGTGGGGGCGTGGGCGGCGCGAACCAGGGCGTCCACCATCATCACCACTGGACCCTTCATGTCGAGGGTGCCCCGACCCCACACGAAACCGTCGACCACGTCGCCGCCGAAGGGATCGTGGGACCAGACTTGATCGGTCACCGGCACCACATCGACGTGACCCTGCAGCAGCAGCGGGGGAGCGGCGCCCCTCCCGGGGAGTCGGGCGATGAGATTCGGCCGGGCAGGGTCGAGGGCCACGAGGGACACGTCGATCCCCTCCGCCGCCAACACGTCACGCAGCAGGTCGACGGCGGCTGCCTCGTTGCCGGGCGGGTTGGTGGTGTCGATCCGCACCAGTCGGACCAGGAGATCGAGCCGGTCGATCACCGCGGTCTCGTGGTCGCGGGCAAGCGGCGTCTCACCGTACGAACTCCTTCCGACCGGGCAGGGTACCGGGTGACCAGCCGCAGCCACTAGCTTGATCAGCCTCGTGTCGCCCCGGAGATCCTGATGGTCACGCTGCTCGTCGCCATCGCCATCCTGGTCGGACTGGCGGGCACTCTGCTCCCGATCCTTCCCGGACTGGGCCTGGTGTGGCTGGCGACGCTCGCCTACGGGCTGGTGGAGGGCTTCGGAGCCATCGGGTGGACGGCCATGTCGGTGATCACGTTGCTGCTGGTCGGAGGCACCGCCGCGGCCATCCGAGTCCCACAACGGGCGGCCGCCGCGGGCGGGATCGGTTTGCGAGGTCAGCTGCTGGCAGTGGCGATGGCGGTGATCGGTTTCTTCGTGATCCCCGTGGTGGGAGCTCCCATCGGTTTCGTCGGGGCGGTGTACCTCCTCGCCAGACGCCGTGATCGGCCGAACGCGTGGCCGACGACGGTGGCGACCGTCCGGTCCCTGCTGGTCGCCGCCGGCATCCAGTTCCTCGCCGGCCTCGGCATGGCCCTCACCTGGGGAGTATGGGTCGTAACCACGTAACTTTACATAATCACTTGTGCGTGACCTGGTCGGGTAGTGACCACCTGACTTTACATAACGGAGATTATGGGCGTTCCCGCCGTGCGCCGCGATGCGAACCCTGGGTTTGTCGGTACGCATACGTCCCTTTCAGCCCGCGGTTCGATGCCGACCCTGCTGCCGCCGCCAGCGCTCAGCTCAGATACGTTTGGATGCGGGGCGCCACCAGGGCGATGATCTCTTCCGGCTCGACACTCGCGATCGGCTCGAGGCGCACCACGTAGCGCAGGATCGCCACCCCGAGGAGATGCGACGCGATCAGCTCGGCACGCAGCTCCCGCGACTCACCCGTCATCCGTTCCGCCACGCGTCCAAGCACCGCGCCAGCGATGAACCCTGCGATCGCCGGCTGCTCGCCGGTGGCCAACGCATGACGGAGCTGTCCGAGAAGGCTCGCCCGAGCCGTCGGTTCCTCCCACACCGAGAAGAAGAGGCGTGCGATCGCCTCCCCGGCCGCGCTCGGATCGTTGCTGATGATGTCCGGCAGCGCGGTCGGCAGGGAGATCGGCACGGACACCGACGAGGTGAACAGGTTCTCCTTGGTCCCGAAGTAGTGATGTACCAAGGCAGGGTCGACTCCGGCTTCGGCCGCCACACCACGGATCGTCGTCCGGTCATAACCGTTCTCGGCGAACGAGGCGCGAGCGACATCGAGGATCTCCTGTCGGGCATCGCCCTCCGAACGTGGGCCGCGGCGTGACATCAGCGTGACAAACGCACGAAGGTCTCTTCCAACGTGGCCACGTCGAGGTCGACCCGGAAGACGCCGTTGACCTCCGCCAGCCGGCGCCGGATCAGATCCGGATCACCGCCCGGCACCCGCACGCCATCCGCCGTCACCGTCACCGACTGTCCTGAACCTGTGAGCACGTCGGCGACAGCCCGCCAGTTCGATGCCGCCACCGTCACCGCCGTCCCACCGGCGACCACTTCGTCGAGGCTGCCCGCGGCCACTACTCGACCGGCCGCCATCAACACAAGCCGGTCGCACTGTTCGGCCTCCTCGAGATAGTGCGTCGTGACGAGAACCCCGGCCCCTCGATCGGCCGTCTCATGGATCGTGTCCCAGAGCCGGGCGCGGCCCAATGGATCCACTCCAGAAGTGGGCTCGTCGAGAACGAGCAGCTCGGGCCGATGGGCGAGAGCCACCTCGTACGCCGATCGGCGCCGGATTCCCAGGGGCAATCGCTCGACGGGGACATCCCACCACCGTTCGATGTCCGCCCGCGGTTCGGATGGGACGAACCCGAACACCCCGGCCTGGAATGCCATGTTCTCCCTGGGCGTCAGATCGGTGTAGAGGCCGAGTCCCTGGGGGACGTAGCCGACCCGCCGCAACGAGTCGCGGCTGGCGGTCCGTCCGAAGATCTCCACCGTGCCGGACGTGGGTGCGATCAAGCCGAGCAGCATGCGGATGGTGGTCGTCTTGCCGGCACCGTTGGCACCCAGAAGACCCACGATCTCGCCCCGCTCGACATCGAAGCTCACCTCGTCGACAGCGGTCACGTTCCCGAAGCGCCTGCTCGCTCGAGTGAGACGCGCAATCACGATGCATCCTCGGCGGCGAGAGTGGCGGCTACGAGCAGGTCGGTCAGGTCGCCGGTGATGCGGGTCGATCCCATGGGAACGGTCCCGTCCGGTCGCCACGATCGCCATCGGCGCCCCCGCCGCCAGTCACGGCCGTCGGAAGATCGCACGTCGACGATCGCTCCGGGCACAGAGGCGGCGATGTCCGCCACCGAGCCCGACGCGAGGACCCGGCCGGATTCCAGTGCCACGATCGAGCGTGCCCGCTCCGCTTCGTCCAGGTACGTCGTCGTGAATAGGACGGCTGTCCCTCCGGCAGCAGCCGCCGTCATGAGCGACCAGAGTTCGACCCGACTGACCGGATCCACACCGGTCGTTGGCTCGTCGAGAACGAGCAGTGCCGGTTCCGCGAGCAGCGCCATCGCCACGCCAAGCTTCCGTCGCATCCCGCCGGACAACTGTTCGCCGAGCCGCGTGCGTGCCTCGCCCAGGTTGCAGCGTTCGAGCAAGGGGCCGATCCGGGCGGCGCGCTCAGACTTCGGTATGCGATGGATGTCGGCGACGAAGGAGAGATTCTCCGTCACCGTGAGGTCCGGCCACACACCCGACGTGGCCGGGAGATATCCGATCTGAGCTGCAGGGGGGCGGACCACGGTCCCGCCGCGAGACTCCAGGAGACCGACGAGCGTTCGGGAAACAGTGGTCTTGCCGGCGCCGTCTCCGCCAACCACCGCCACGACCTCTCCCCCGGCACAGAGGAGGTCGACGTCGATGAGCGCTTCCTCGCCATGCACGTCGACGGAGACACCGTTGAGGCCCCAGCTCATGCTGGGACCGCCACAGGCTCGCCGTGGGAGGACGCGAGATCGCGACGGAAGCGGACGACAGCCAGCCCGAACACCACCACTCCGAACCCGGCGAGGATGGCCAGGGGAACGGCGACGGAACCGAGCGGAGCACCCCGCACCATCACACCGCGGGCGATCACGTTGAACCAGGTGAGGGGCAGCAGGTACCCCAACCACCGAACGCCCTCCGCCATCGATTCGAGCGGAAAGATGATGCCCGACAGCAGGACCTGCGGCAACAGCGTCATCAGCGCCAACTGAACAGCCTGGCCCTGATTCTCCGACACACCGCTGATGAGTACGCCCACACCAAGGGTGACGAACAGAAACAGGAAGGCTCCTAGCGCGAGCGTGCCCATCGATCCGTTGAACGGGACGTCGAAGACGAGTGATCCCACTACGAGGACGATGACGAGATCCACGCAGGCCACCAGGAAGTACGGCGCGACCTTGCCCACGAACACGTCCCGCGGGCGTAGCGGCATCACGGCCAGTTGTTCGAGGGTCCCGGCCTGGCGCTCGCGAACGACGCCGAGGCTCGTGATCACCGTGCCGATGAACAGCAGGATCAGGCCGGCGAGGCCGGGAATCAGCACCACCGATGTGTCGAGACCCGGGTTGAACAGCACCTCCACGGACACGTTCGGCGCACCGGCCGTGAGGGCCTGGACTGCCGCTCGCGCCGAGAACAGCTCGGAGCCGTCGATCAATGCCAATCCCCCGCCGGAATCGACGATGAGCGCCACCACGGCCTCCCCGCGTCGCAGGGCATCCGTGGCGGCAAGTCGGTCGAGTGCCGGGTCGACGCGCTCAACTGCGAGCAGGCCCGGCAGTCGCTCGCTGACCCCCTCGGCGGCCGATCCGCCGACAATGGTCGGAATCGACGAGGTGTCGAAGCTGGCGGCGTACCCGAAGACCACGAGCAGCACGACCGGCATCACGATCATCATGGCCAGGGTCCGGTGGTCGCGTCGGACCTGCCGGAACTCCTTCACGATCATCGCCCACATGTGCGTCTCCTATTTCAACAGTTGTTGAAACTCTAGATCTCGAGGGTGGGGCGTGTCCATCGCGGGAACTCCCCCGATCGCCAGCCGGGGACGAGAGCTGGAATGGGATCGGATGGGCGGCCGTTGCAGTAGCGTGATGACTTCCATGGCTTCCCCCCCGTCTGGCCCTGATCCGGTCCTCGAGCTCGTCGAGCTCGGCATGCCGTGGACGGGCCTGGATCCCTTCATCTTCACGGTGCACCACCTCGATCGATATCCCGCCGGGGACGACGCGCAGGGACCTGCCGCGTCGCTGGCGGGTCGCCAGATCGGCATGGACTTCTCGTATCGCGACGGCTGGAGCATGTATCACGGCTCGCGGGTGCCGGGCTTCCCCCAGCACCCCCACCGCGGGTTCGAGACGGTGACCGTCGTTCGGCGGGGCTACGTGGACCACTCCGACTCGCTCGGCGCGACCGCCCGTTACGGCGAAGGCGACGTGCAGTGGCTGACGACCGGCTCAGGCATCCAGCACGCCGAGATGTTCCCGCTGATCCACGACGACCGCGACAACCCGCTGGAACTGTTCCAGATCTGGCTCAATTTGCCGCCGGAGTCGAAGCTCGTCCCCGCCTATTTCCGCATGCTGTGGGGCGAGGAGATCCCGACGCTCACCCCTGCTCCCGGCGTGGAATTGGACGTGATGGCGGGCGCGCTCGACGGCCATGTCGCTCCGGCGCCCCCGCCCGACTCATGGGCCTCCCACGATGACACGTTCGCCATCTGGCTGATCAGGGTCGCCCCCGACGCGGTGTGGGAGCTGCCGGCGACGGATGCGGGTGTCAACCGCATGCTGCACTTCTTCGACGGGCAGACGGCCATGATCGCGACGACGAGCGTCGAGCGTGGCACCGGCATCCGGCTGCGGTCCGACGTCCCGGCCGGCATCCGCAGCACCGGCAGCCCGGCCGAGTTCCTCCTCCTGCAGGGCAGGCCGATCGGCGCTCCCGTGATCCAGATGGGCCCGTTCGTGATGAACACCCCGGAAGAGATCCAACAGGCGCTCACCGACTACCGGCGCACGGGTTTCGGCGGCTGGCCGTGGCCGTCACCCGATCCGGTCCACAGCCGCAGCGACGGCCGATTCGCCCTCCACGCCGACGGCCGCGTCGAGCACCGTGACATGGCTCCGGTCGGAGGCGATTGATCCCCACCGCTACCGTCCCCGACATGGCTCCTGGTCACCGTGACAGTCTCAGGGTCCAGCGGACGTCGAGGGATGGGGCGTGAACCCTCGACTGCTGCTCGAGACCGAGGTTGCGGACGCGCTGGCAGCCGGGGCAGCGGTGGTGGCGCTCGAGTCGACCATCATCACCCATGGCATGCCCTATCCACACAATGTGGAGACGGCTCTCGCCGTGGAGGAGGACGTCAGGGCCCACGGCGCGACACCGGCCACGATCGCGGTCATCGGCGGATGGCTGCGCGTCGGGCTGGCGCCTGACCGCATCGCCGAGTTGGGCCGGCTCGGTGACCGTGCGATCAAGGTGAGCAGACGCGATCTGCCGTTGGTGGTCGCCGACGGCGGAGCGGGCGGCACCACGGTGGCGGCCACCATGATCGTGGCGGCAATGGCAGGGATCCGGGTCTTCGCGACCGGTGGCATCGGCGGTGTCCATCGCGGCGCCAGCGAGACATTCGACATCTCGGCCGACCTGACCGAGCTGGCTCGCACCGCGGTGACGGTGGTCTGTGCCGGAGTGAAGTCGATCCTCGACATCGGCAAGACCCTCGAGTACCTCGAGACGCTGGGCGTCCCGGTGCTCGGCTTCGGCACGGATCGGTTCCCTGCGTTCTATACCCGCGATAGCGGCTTTCCCGTGGACCGCCGAGTCGAATCCGCCCAGGAGGTGGCGGAGCTGATCCGTCTACGCGACGAACTCGAACTGGGCGGCGGAATGCTGGTGGCCAATCCGATACCGGACGAGCACGCCCTGGATCCAGCCGTGGTAGAGGCGGCCATCGCCGAGGCGATCACCGCGGCGGACGGAATCGCCGGCAAGGCGGTGACGCCCTTCGTGCTCGGCCGGCTGGCCGAACTCACGGGATCGGAGAGCCTGGCCGCCAACATCGCGCTGGTCCGATCGAATGCCCGCGTGGGTGCGTCGATCGCGGTTGCCGTCGCGAACGCCTGACGCCGTCAGGTCCCACCCATTGCCTTCGGCTCGAAGGAGAGGCGGCGGACACCGGCAGCCGTTCCGTACAGGTGCCACAGCGCCTGGCGGTACTCCTCGCCGGCAGCACCACCGGCCAGATCCCCGTCGACGTCCTGCAGGGCGGAGTCGATCTGGTACAGCAGGTCCCGCAGCTCCTCGTATGTCGCCCGCGAAATGAGGACGTCATCGGGACCCAGACCGTGGGTGGCCGCGGTCTGGCGCGCTTCATACGCTCGCTGGCGGTGACTTCGCCGACAGAAGCGAGGTGGCCGGCCCGGTCCCCCACTCAGCTCGAACGACGTTCCGCACCAGGCACACCGCCGCCGCTCAGGTTTCGTCACAGGGACGAAACCTAGCTGATTCCGTCCCGATATCGTCGCATCATGGAATTGACGGGAGTCCTCCTCTCCACCTCACCCGATCGCTACCCGGCGATGCGCGCCTTCTATGTCGAGACCCTCGGGCTGACGCCGCGATCGGACCGGGCCGGCTTTGTCAACTTCGACTTCGGGAACACGCGGCTCACGGTGGCGTTGCACGACCGGGTCAGCGGTCGGTCATCCGACCCGTTCCGGGTGATGGTGAACCTGCGCACCACCGACATCGAGGCGGCCATCGCCCGCTGCGACCCGGATACGGTGCTGCGCCGTCCGGCGCGCGAGAAATGGGGAGGGTGGGTGGCCACCGTCACCGACCCCGACGGAAACCTCGTCCAGTTCCTGCAGATGGAATGAACCCCACTCCCCCGTCGTTGCACTCGACGTCCAACCCTTTCCCGAACCAAGGATCAACCATGTCCACCGTCGACCTCACACTCGAGACCTTCGATGACACCATTCGTGACAACGAGATGGTGTTGATCGACTTCTGGGCCGAGTGGTGCGGGCCGTGCCGGTCCTTCGCGCCCACGTACTCCGCTGTCGCGGAAGCCAATCCCGACATCGTCTTCGCCAAGGTGGACACCGAGGACCAACAGCAACTCGCCGGCGCGTTCGGCATCCGCTCCATCCCCACCCTCATGATCTTCCGGGAACAGGTCCTCCTGTACTCCCAGCCGGGCGCCCTGCCGCGCGCAGCGCTCGACGACCTCATCGGACAGGTTCGCGAGCTCGACATGGACGATGTCCGTCGCCAGATCGCCGAACACGAGGACCACGAAGCCGCCAACAGCTGACACGGCCACCGACCACGAGAAGGGGCCGGCTCGTCGAGCCGGCCCCTTTTCTGGGAGGAACGGGGGCTCAGTCGATCGGGAACCGGGCGAACGAGCACACCGTGTCACTGGGTTATGACCGCTGGCCGGATTCGGTTCCCGAAAAAAGCGGCAGCGAGCCGCGGCAAGACACTCTGCTGTCAGGATTCGGCCACACCCAGGGGGGTCGGAAGCGAGCGCTCGGTCCGACGGAGGACCGAGGCCGGCTCGGACTGCGTCGCGAGCACCGCCAGGTATTCACCGACCAGTTGCGCGCTCCCTGCGTCGAAGGTGTACATCAGCCGCAACGGCAGGTCGCCGTCGAAATAGTCGATGAACACCGAGACAGTGTCGGCGCTCGCCACGACCATGATGCCGGGTATGTCGGCGATGACCCGGAGAATCTGCGCGCGCATCAGAGGGTCGTCGGCGTGCAGTTGGATCATGTCGGCCGTGAGGCGCAGGAGTTGGACCTCGTCCATCCGCCTGTCTCCGAGCCCGGCGACCCTCCGTCGCAGCGTATCCCGGATGTCGTCGGGATCTGCCTGCGCCAGTACTTCGGCGAAGCGGTAGTGGTCGCGGGACACCGGAACGGAGACGGTGTTTCCCTCCCGGTAGGTCATCGCCAGGCCGGCGGCATAGAACGCATCCTCGTCCTCGGACGACATGAACTTCGGCGCCCCGAATGTCAATGACTTGCGGGGGACGTCGCCCATGTCGTGCCACGTCTCCTCCACGGTGGTGACGAGAAATTGCAACTCCACGTCCTCGTCCAGCGACACCGGCACGGAGACGAGTTCGATGGTCTCTGCCCGCGTGTACCAGTGTCGCGGCACCGGCTCCAGCGGCGCCGGGGTGGAGGCGACCGCATCCGCCAGGCCGAGCAACGGCTGCAGCTCACCCTCGAGCCCTGGCGG
>CAZCRP010000104.1:0-9084 GCA_964501055.1 uncultured Acidimicrobiaceae bacterium | reverse complement strand
AGCGGTGCTCGGGATCGCCGACGAGGTCGGGACGCTCCGGGCGGGCCGTCGGGCGGACCTGGTGGCGGTGGCCGGCGACCCACTCGCCGACCTCACCAGGCTTCGTGAGCCCATCCTGGTGCTGCAGGCCGGGAGAGTCGTCGTGGATCGGCGTTTCCGCGCCACAGGACCCGCCTCACGCAGTGTTTGACAGCCCTGTGCCCCACGGCAACGATACGTCGGACAATTCGCCTCAGGGTCTGATCGAGTCACACCACGGGATGCGCCATCGCAATGTCCACCACATCGTCAGCTGCGGGACAGCGATCGCGCTTTCCTGACCAGGGTCTGGACCGGCCGAGCCTCACGGCCGCCTTGGAAGAGGCGGCCGCGCCGAACGTCGACTGGCTGGGTCGCATGGCTTCAGGAGTGAACTACTTCGTGTCGAACGACGTGGTCGAGGTCGCCCAAGATGCATACCTCCGGTTCTTCTCGACCAACGCCCTGTACCGCGGGCACTTTCCGGGACTGGCGCGATTCGAGGACGAGATCATCGACTTCGCCGCCGACATCTTCCACGGACCGCAGGCGGTCGGCAGCGTCACGTCGGGGGGCTCGGAGAGCATCCTCACCGCCGTGAAGTCGGCCAGGGATCGTGCGCGGGTGGTACATCCGGAAATCAGAGCGCCCGAGATGGTCATCCCCGCCTCGGCTCACCCGGCGTTCTGGAAAGCGGCCCACTACTTCGGACTCGTCCCGCGCAAGGTGCCGCTCGATGAGGAGCATCAGATCGATCTCGATCGCTACCAGCAGGCGATCGGCGACCAGACGGTGCTGCTCGTCGCATCCGCTCCCAGCCTCACCCTGGGGATGGTGGATCCCATCCCCACGATGGCGGCGTGGGCCGGCGACAAGGACATCAACTTCCACGTCGACGCGTGCGTGGGCGGATGGTTCCTTCCGTTCGCGGAGGACGAAGGTGAGCGATTCCCGACCTTCGACTTCCGGACACCGGGGGTGACGACGATCTCGGCCGATCTCCACAAGTTCGGGTATGCGGCCAAGGGAGCTTCAGTGGTGATGTCTCGCGACCCGGAGATCTACCGCCATCAGGAGTTCCGCTTCGGCGCACCCGAGCGCAATCCCGATTGGTACGTCACGCCGAGCATGACCGGCACACGGCCCGGCGGCGCCATCGCCGCCGCGTGGGCCGTGCTCCGTTTCCTCGGACGCGACGGGTACCGGCGGGCGGCCAGGGAGTCCCTCGACTTCATCAGGCGGCTGCAGGCCGGAATCGACGCCATCGACGGTCTGCGAGTGATGGGCGAACCGGCGATGACCCTGTTCGCGTACACGTCCGACGAGCTCGACGTGTACGCCATCGCCGCCGGGATGACAGAGAGAGACTGGCTCGTGTCCCGCGACACGTGGCCGCGTCCCTGCATCAGATTCATGCAGTCACTCGGGCACGCGCCGCGGGTGGAGCCCTACCTGCGCGACCTGACCGACGTCGTCGAACTCGTACGCCGAGATGCCGTCACCACCGGCGAGGGACGGGCCGACTACACGTGACGCTCACCGCCGAGTCCGCCCGAAAGCCTGCCGAACCCGTCGATGGCTGACTCGATCGTGCTGCGCGGTGGGATCATCCACGACGGGACCGGCGCGGCGCCCCAGGTGGGCTCGCTCGTCGTGCGGGGCGACCGAATCGTGGGGCGCGGTGCCGACGTGGAGGACGCGTCGTACATCGATCTCGCGGGCATGGTGGTCGCACCCGGGTTCATCGACATGCACACGCACTCTGATGTGTCGGTTCTGTCCGATCTCGATTGCGTGAGTGCCGTCGCCCAAGGGGTCACCACCCAGATCGTCGGCCACTGCGGGTTCTCGGCTGCCCCCACCGATGCCACCACTCGGAGCTCGCTCGTGTCCGAAGAGCCGATCTTCGGCTTCCCGCCGGGCGAGGGTCATCCGTCCGGCCAGTGGGGGTGGTCCCACATGGCGGACTACCTCGAGGCCCTGGCCCGCGCTCGGCCACGGACCAACGTCGGCAGCCTCGTCGGCCACGGCAGCCTCCGCCGGATGGTGGTGGGGTCGTCGTCTCGGCCCGCCACCCCGAGTGAACGCTCCCGCATGGAGCGATTGGTGGGAGAGAGCCTCGATGGCGGCGCCCTCGGCGTCAGTTCGGGACTGTCGTACGCCCCGGGGATGTACGCCGATCTGGACGAACTGGCGGGGGTCGCCGGGGTGGCCGCCCAGCGCGGCCGCCGGTATCACACCCATATGCGCTACGGGGAGGCATCCGTCAGGATGTCCTTGCAGGAAGCCATCGAGACCGGCCGGCTCGCCCGCTGCCGCGTGAACGTCTCCCACCTCTATCCGAGTGCCACCGATCCACCGGACGAGGCGGCACGCCTGCTGGAGATGGTCGATGCCGCGGCCGGTGAAGAGGAGGCCGTCACCTTCGACCTGACCCTGTTCCGGCGCGGAGGTGGCGCCTGGCTCCAGTCGTTGCCGGGATGGGCGCGGGAAGGAGGGGTGGCGGCGACCGTGGAAACGATCCGTGACCCGTTCGGCCGATCGCGACTGCTCGATCACCTGCGCCGAACTCGGAGCGGGACGGACTGGACGGACGTGCTGGTCGTCAAGGTGAACCGGGAGGAGAACTCGGGCCTCGTCGGTCGTTCGATCGCCGCCATTGCGACGGACCGTGGCGTGGAACCGGAAGAGGCGGCACTGATGCTCGTGGAAGAGGACGGACAGTTCTGGGTGGCGCCCACGATCAAACGCCAGGACGACCTCGACCTCCTGATCTCGCACCCGGCATGCGTGCCGGTCACCGACGGCATGGCGGCGCACCCGGTGAGACACGCCGGGTTGGGCCTCATGCCCAAGACGTTCGGCACGTTCCCGCTGCTGCTGGGCGACTACGTCCGCCAGCGCCGGGTGCTCGGCCTGCCGGAGGCGATCAGGCGCATCACCGGACTGCCGGCGGCTCGCCTCGGGCTGTCCGACCGCGGTGTGCTGGCGGAGGGAAGGAAAGCAGATGTCGTCGTGTTCGATCCGATGACCGTGGCCAACCGCGCCACCGACCGGGCCCCGGGCACGCCACCCGCCGGAATCCACCACGTGATGGTCAACGGCGTCTGGGCGCTGTGGGATGGCCGCCTCACTCCCCACCGCCGCGGGGAGGTGATCCGATGACGCCGCCGCATCCGAGCCTGGGGCTGCGCATCTCCGAGCTTCCGACGCCCTCCCTCGTGTTGGATCTCGACGCGTTCGAGTCCAACTGTGCCACCATCGCCGGCCAGCTCGCACAGCGCGGGGTCGATTGGCGCCCCCACGTCAAAGGTCACAAGTCGCCGCGGCTCGCCCGCCGCATGGTGGAGGCGGGAGCCGTCGGTGTGACCTGTGCCAAAGTGGGTGAGGCCGAGGTGATGGTCGCCGGCGGGATCCCCCGGATCCTCGTGGCCAACCAGCCCGCCACCGAACACGCCTGGGGCCGGCTGGCCGCCCTGCAGCGATCGGCCTGGGTCGGCGCGGCCATCGATCACCCCGAGCACGTGCGGCGCGCGCTGGCGGCCGGCGAGCAGTACGACGTCGACATCCCGCTCCTGGTCGAAGTGGACATCGGAATGAACCGAGCAGGGGTCCGTTCCGCCGCTCAGGCGGTGGAACTCGTCCGCACCATCGCCGAGCTCGGCGGGTCGTTCGAAGGGGTGATGGGATACGAGGGCCATCTGCTCACGGTCGATCCCCCGGCGGAGAAGCAGCGAGCGATCCGCGCCGCGGTCGGCAGGCTGATCGAGGCCGCCGAGGAGATACGTCGGGAGTCGATCCCCGTGGGGATCGTCAGTTGTGGTGGCACCGGCAGCTATGACATCAGTTCCGACATCGCAGGCGTGACGGAGATCCAGGCCGGGGGCGGGTGCATGATGGATCGGTTCTACCGCGAGCAATGTGGGATCGACCTCGAGCAATCGCTGTTCCTGGTGGCGGCAGTCGGATCCCGCCCGTCCGACCTCCAGGCCATCGTGGATGCCGGATGGAAGGCGCTGCCGGACAAGGTGGCGTCTCCGGCAGTCGCGGATCTCCCCGGCGTGGAGGTGGCGCAGTTGTACGCCGAGCACCTCCGGCTCGAGTCCGAACAGCCGCTCGACCTGGACATCGGGGATCGTGTCGTGTTCGTCCCCGGCTACAGCGACGCCACGACCGTGCTGCACGACGAGTTCCTCGGCATGCGCGGCGGCGTCGTTACCGAGGTCATTGCGCTGGAAGCGCGGGGAGCGCTGCAGTGACCCCGTACGACACGGTGCTCGCGGGAGGGACGGTGGTCGACGGCGCCGGTGATGCGGTGCCCCACGTCGCCGATGTCGGGATCTCCGGGGGGATCATCGCGGCGGTGGGCGATCTCGCCGCCGACCCGCGGCGGATGACGTTGGACGTCACAGGACGCGTGATCGCCCCCGGCTTCATCGATACCCACACGCACATCGAGATGGCGTCGCTGCGCGGACACCCGGATGCATCGGCCGCAGTTGCCCAGGGAGTCACCACGACGCTGGTCGGTGCCGACGGGTTCGGCTGGGTGGGGTTGGGCACGACCGGCGGCCGATGGTGGTCCGACATGGCGGCGATCTATGGTCCCCCTCCGACACCGCTCCCGTCGTGGGCCACCCCCGACGAATTCATGTCCGATCTCCGCGCCAAGAGTCACACCGACGTGGTTCCTCTCGTCCCTCACGGCAATGTACGGGCGGCGGTGATGGGCGCCGACCCCGGTCCCGCCGGCCCTGATCAGATCAAGGCGATGCTCGACCTCGTCGACGCATGGATGGACGCCGGCGCGGCCGGGATGGCGACGGGTCTCGACTATCTGCCCGGGCGGTACGCCGGCACCGATGAGATCGTCACACTGTGTGAGCGGGTCGCCGAATACGGCGGCGTCTACGCCTCGCACATGCGCCTGCTCGACCTCGGACGCGCGGCGGCATGGCAGGAGATCGGTGAGATCGGCCGGCGAGCGGGCCTTCCCGTGCGGGTGGCCCATGAGCGTCTCGATGCAGAGGGCGCGGACCTCCTCGACTCGATTGCGGTCGACAACGACGTGACGGTGGACACGTATCTGTACCCGGCCGGTTGTACGTCACTGGCGTTCCATGTTCCCCCGGAGGCGCTCGCCGGCGGGGTGGAGGCGCTGTCGGCGAGACTGCGGTCCGACGCGGCCTTTGCCCGGCGCCTCGCCGCGCACATGGAGCACAAGCTCAATTCGCATCCGGGTCAGGAGGCCATCGTGGCGGCCACGACGAGCGGAGCGCACGAGGGACGAACCCTGTCGTCGCTGGCGGCCGAGCGGGGGAACTCCGTCGGCGGGGTCGCAGTCGAGCTCCTACGCGACGAGCTGCCCTGTGCGCTGCTCGTGTACCTCGGGCAAGGGATCGGTGCCGAGTGGGACGAGGTCGTGGCCCGCACCATCTCCGACGATCGGACGATCATCGCCAGTGATGGTGTCTACCTCGGGGCCGCCGCCCACCCCCGCGGGTTCGGCGCCTTTCCCCGCGTCCTCGGCACACTCGTTCGCGAGAAGGGGGTCGTCTCGATGTCAACTGCCATCCACAAAATGAGCGGCAAACCGGCGGCGGCGTACGGACTCGCCGACCGGGGACGGATCGAGGTTGGCCGCCGCGCCGACCTCGTGGTGTTCGACCCGATCTCGGTCGAGGGGGCCGGCGACTTCCACACGCCGCGGATCGCTCCTGTCGGCATCGAGCGGGTCTTCGTCGCCGGAGTCCAAGCACCCACCGGGGAGGAGCAAGCATGAAACCGCTCGCGCACAGACCGGCCGCCTATGTCGCCTACCTCGAGCGGCTCACCGCGAAACCGGCGTCGGATCGACTCGGGTCGCACACCGGGGCGGGCGACGCCGTGGCCTCCTCCGTGTCCGACCGGCTGGCGCTGCTGGGCGACGATCTGGTCTCCCTCTCCCGCACGGTCCATGCCAACCCCGAGCTCGGTTTCGAAGAGCACCACGCGGCGGCCGCGGCGGCGGCGACCGTCGGCCGCCACGGCATCGACGTCGAGGTCGGGGTGTTCGGTCTGGACACGGCCGTGCGGGCAGTGGTGGGGGAGGGGAGCCCGCGGGTGGCCATTCTCGCCGAGTACGACGCACTGCCCGGTATCGGCCACGGCTGCGGCCACAACGTCATCTGTGCCGCGGGAGTCGGCGCGTTCCTGGCAGCTGCTCCTTTCGTGGACCGGTTTGGAGGGAGCGTCGAGTTGATCGGTACCCCGGCCGAGGAGGGCGGGAGCGGCAAGGAGCTCATCGCCCGGGCCGGGGGGTTCACCGGTGTCGACTGCGCGATGATGGTCCACCCGGCAGGATCGGCCTCCGCGGCGTGCACCTACCTCGGACTGCGGCAGGTCGAGGCTTCCTTCCACGGTCTCGGCGCGCACGCCTCCGCCGTGCCGTTCATGGGGCGGAACGCACTCGACGCGTGCGTGACGGCATACTCGATGATCGCACAACTCCGCCAGCACATGCTCCCGGACGACCGTGTCCACGGCGTGATCACCGACGGAGGGGACAAACCGAACATCGTCCCCGAGCGTGCCGCTGCCCTCTACTTCGTTCGATCCGCCCAGGTCGACACCTTGCTCGAGTTGACCCAACGCATCGATGCGATCTTCCACGCCGCGGCAGCCGGTACCGGCACCGCGGCGGAGGTGCGGTGGGACGTGAACCCGCTCATGCTCCCCGTCCGCAACAACATGAACCTCGCCGCCCGCTTCGCATTGAGTCAGCAGCGGGTCGGCAAGCCGATGCCGATGCGTTCGCCCGTGCCCTCGGGCTCGACCGACATGGGCAACGTCAGCGTGCGCATCCCGGCGATCCATCCGAAGATCGCGATCAGTCCGCCATCGGTTCCCGTGCACACCGCCGAGTTCGCCGAGTACGCCGGTTCGGCGGGCGGTGACGAGGGGGTCATCGACGGTGCGTTCGGGTTGGCGATGACTGCGCTCGACTTCCTGGCGGACGAGCAGCTGAGAAGCGATGTGGTCGCGGAGTTCCTCGCCACCGGCGGGGCGATGGACGTGCCCGCGATGGACAGGTGACCGGCGGCCCGGCCAGGCGAGGTGGTCGCCCCCGTGACGGCAACAATGAGGTGAGAGAGCGATGCGATTCGGCACATATTCGGCAGGCTCCGAACAGAGGGCGGGTGTGTTCGTCGACGGCGGAGTGATCGACGTGCAGCGGGTGAGTGGGCTCCCGGTCTCGCTCCTCGGCCTGCTGCAGCAACCGGACTGGCAGCCGCGACTGCAGGATGCGATCGCGGGCGCCGACGTCGATCGGGCGCTGGACGAGATCCGGATACACACCCCGCTCGCACGTCCGGGGAAGATCCTCGCGGCGGCGGGGAACTACCAAGAGCACATCGACGAGGGCGGAGGGGAAAAGGTGGACGTCAGGCGGCGTACGCCCCGCGTGTTCATCAAGCCGTCCACATCGCTCGTCGGGCCCGAGGAGCCCGTCGTGCTGCCGAGCGTCTCCGAGGAGGTCGACTGGGAACTCGAGCTGGCAGTGGTGATCGGCACGGGTGGCAGGGACATCCCGGCTGATGGGGCGCTCGACCATGTGGCGGGATATACGATCCTCAACGACATCTCAGCCCGCACCATGAGCTGGGGCTTAGCGGACCGAGAGGTGCACGCCTGGGACGGGTTCTTCGACTGGCTGGTCGGGAAGTGGATCGACACCTTCGCTCCCACGGGACCGTGGATCGTCACGGCCGATGAGATCCCCGATCCTCAGGCGCTCAGGCTGACGCTGGAGCTGAACGGTGAAGTGTGGCAGGACGCATCGACCGCCGGGATGATCTTCGACTGCGCGGAGCTCATTGCGTTCATCTCGCGGTTCACCCGCCTCGAACCGGGTGACATCATCGCCACCGGCACGCCCGCCGGAGTGGGAGTCGCGCGCGGCCGGTACTTGCGTGAGGGCGATGTCCTGGTCGGGACGATCGAAGGGATCGGTGCCCTCCGCACGCCTGTCGTGGCGCCATGACCAAACGGCCGCAGGCGGTCGTCTTCGATCCCCTCAGCTGGGTGGCCGACTTCTCCTACGAAGTGGAGCGTGACCTGCTGGACGCGTCCGGGATAGATCTCATCGTCCCCGTCGACCGGAGCCAGCGCCACGAGTTGGTGGCGGAGGCGGACATCGTCGTGTCGGCCGGAGTCGATGCGGTGAGTGCGGCGGACATCGCACGCTTCGTTCGCTGTGCTGGGATCGTGGTTGCCCAGTCGGGACTCGAACACGTCGATCTCGACGCGGCCGCCGCGGCGGGACTGCCGGTCGTGAACGTGAGTGCCGCCATCGAAGAGGTCGCCGACCATGCCCTGGCGCTCACCTTGGCCGCCATCCGTCGCCTTCCTTCCTTTCAGGCGGCGGCCGACCGGCGGGATTGGGACCTCGATGGCGCAGAGGTGGCAGCGCTGCGGCGCATCCGCGGGCAGGTGCTGGGGATCATCGGTCCGGGTCAGATCGGTCGCGCGGTGGCACAGCGGGCGGGCGCGTTCGGTTTCGAGGTGATCGCCACGAGTCGACGTTCCCGCCCGGGGGCGCACCGCGGCACTGTCACGGTCGATGCCGCCGCCGGGATCGAGCTGGTCCCCCTGTCGACTCTGCTCGCGCGGGCGGATGTGATCGTGGTGTGCGCGGACGCCAACCCGACTTCCGTCGGGTTGCTCGACGAGGCCGCGTTCTCACGGGCGAAGAAGGGCGTGGTCGTCGTCAACGTCTCGCGCGGGGCGCTGATCGACGAGGCGGCGCTGGCGACCGCACTCGACGAAGGCATCGTGGCGATGGCTGCCCTCGACGTCCGCCACCCCGAGCCGCCCGACCCGTCGACCGATCGACTCACCGGCCACCCCCGGGTCATCCAGACACCGCACGTGGCGGGTGGCTCCCGCGAGGCGCTGCAGGACCTGCACAGACTCACGGCGGAGGGCGTGGCGGGGCTGCTGCATCGGGCGGGGCGGGTGGAGCGGGTGCCGCGCCCGAGCGCGGAGCCCGACGTCACGGGAGTGCATCACGTGGACGAGTTCGAG
>CAZCRP010000103.1:1845-9206 GCA_964501055.1 uncultured Acidimicrobiaceae bacterium | reverse complement strand
CGTCCAGAGCCGAGACCGGTTCGTCAAGCACCAGCACCTGCGGACCGCGCGCCAGCGCCCGGGCGATCCCGATCCGCTGGCGCTGCCCTCCGGAGAACTCGTGGGGGAAGCGGCTGGCGTGCTCCGGCTGGAGACCGACGAGCTCGAGCAGCTCGTCGACCCTGGCGCGTAGAGCAGTGCCGCTGGCCACGCCGTTGATGCGCAGCGGTTCGGACACGATCGTTCGCACCGTCAGTCGCGGATCGAGCGACGAGAAAGGGTCCTGAAGGACGATCTGCATCTCCCGGCGGAAAGGGCGGAGGGCGGTGCCGCTCTTGGCGGTGAGGTCGTGACCCCGGAAGATGATGCGACCGCCGGACGGCTCGAGCAGCCGCAGCACCGCCAGTCCCGTCGTCGACTTGCCGCATCCCGACTCGCCGACCAGGCCCAACGTCTCACCGGCGGCGAGGGTGAAGGAGATCCCCGCCACCGCCTGCACGCTCCCCAGCTTGCGACGCAGGATGGTGGAGCGGATGGGGAAGTCGACGGACAGATCCTCGACCGTCAGCAGCCGCTCGCCGGGAGGCAGCGGGGTGTGGATATCCACCGCGGGGGCCGGGTGTTCGGCGGTCGTCATTCCCGACCTGCCCGTACGTCGTGGCCCACCCGGTCCGACACCGACGCTGCTTCGTGCTCCATCTCGGCGGTGAAGTGGCAGGCGGCGAGCTGGGGGCCTCCGTTCACTGCTACCAACTCTGGGAGTTCCTGGCGGCAGATGTCGCGACCCTTCGACAGGGAACAGCGGGGGGCGAAGGCGCAGCCGGAGGGTATGCGGTTGAGGCTGGGCGGCTGGCCAGGGATCGAGAACAACTCGTCCATCCGGACCCCGATGCGGGGCAGGCTGCCCAACAGCCCGAGGGTGTAGGGGTGGCGGGGGCTCTGGAACAGGGGAAGGATCGGGGTCGACTCCACCACCTTGCCCGCATACATCACGAGCACCCGGTCGGCCACCTCGGCGATCACTCCCAGGTCGTGGGTGATGAGGATGGTGGCGGCGTCCGTCTCCTTCCGCACCAGTTCCAACAACTCCAGGATCTGGGCCTGGATCGTGACGTCGAGGGCGGTGGTCGGCTCGTCGGCGATGAGCAGCCGGGGGCGGTTGGCGATGGCCATGGCGATCATGGCCCGCTGGCGCATACCGCCCGAGTACTCGTGGGGAAACTGGCTGTATCGCTCGGTGGGGCTCGGCACTCCGACCATGCCCAGCAGTTCGATCGACGTCCGCCGAGCGGCCCGGGCGCTCAGCGAGTCGTCGTGCACGAGTAGGGCCTCGGAGATCTGTTTGCCGATCGTCTGCACCGGGTTGAACGCCGTCATTGGGTCCTGGAAGATCATGGCGATCTCCTTGCCGCGCACCGGCTGCAGCCTGCGCTCCGACAGCGACAACAGGTCGCGGCCGCCGAACATGATCGGCCCGCCGCTCACGGTGGCGGGCGGCGAGCGGAGCAGACCGAGGATGGCTGAGACGCTCACGCTCTTGCCCGAGCCGGACTCGCCGACGATCCCCAGCACCTCCCCAGGAAATACCTCCCAGCTGACGCCGCGGACCGCGCTGACCAGGCCTTCCTCGGTGTCGAAGGCGACGTGGAGATCGTTCACCGACAGGAGGGGTTCGGTGGACGGGGCCTGGTCGGGGGCGGGCTCGGTGACCATCGGCGTTACCTCGACTGCCGGGGGTCGAAGGCGTCACGCAGGCCGTCGCCGATGAAGTTGATGGCCAGCACGGTGGAGGCGATGGCGATGCCCGGCGGGAGCCACAGCCATGGCATCTGCTCCAGGACCGTGATCGACTGCGCCTCATTGAGCATGCCCCCCCAGCTGGCCTGCGGCTGGCGCACTCCCAGGCCGAGGAACGAGAGCGCAGCTTCGAGCAGAATCGCCTGGGCGCTGAGCAGGGTCGCGACCACCGTGAGGGGCGACACCACCCCTCCCACGATGTGCCGCCACATGATGCGCATGTTGCTGGCGCCGTTGGCCCGCGCTGCCAGCACGAAGTCATGTTCGCGCAGGCTCAGCGTCATCTGCCTGACGATCCGGCAGGCGGTGGGCCATTCGAAGAAGGCGATGACGATGACGATGGTGGCGACGCTGGGTCCGAGGATCGCTACGAGTAGCAGGATCACGATCAGCGAGGGGAACGACAGGAAGATGTCGACCAGGCGCATGATGACGGTGTCAACCCACCCCCGCAGCATGCCCGAGATCAGCCCGAGGGCGGTGCCCAACCCGGCGGCGGAGATGGCGGCGGCGATCCCGACGGTGAGCGAGACCCTCGCCCCGAACAGGAGGCGGCTCAGCACGTCCCGTCCCGACGAGTCGGTGCCGAGCCAGTGTTCGGCGGACGGAGCGCCCCGCAATGCCATCAGGTTCACTGCGTTGGGATTGTGTGGCGCCAGCACGGGGGCGAGGACGGCGACGAGCGTGAGCACGCCCAGGAACACCACGCTTGCCAGCGCCAGTCGGTGGCGCATGAACCGGCGCATGGCGATTCGGAACGGGGAGCGCGAGCGCGGCCTGGTCGGTCCACTGTCACCGTCGCCCAGATCCGGGTGGCCGAGCAGCGCGGCGGGGTCGAACTCGAGCTGGGACTGGTCGTCGCGTATCACAGCCGGATCCTCGGATCGAGGATCGCCGCGGTGACGTCGGCGAGGAAGTTGAAGATCAGGACGAGGACGGCCGTGATCATGACGACAGCGAGGATCACCGGGTAGTCGCGACTGTTGATGGCCTCGATCACCAGCCGGCCCATTCCCGGCCAGCTGAAGACGAATTCGATGATCACGGTGCCCGCCAGCAGCGCGGGGATCTGGACGGCGAGCACGGTGGTGAGCGGGATGAGCGAGTTGCGAAGCGAGTGCTTGACCACCACACCCCAATAGGGGACGCCCTTGGCGCGGGCAGTGGTGACGTGGTCGAGGCGGAGGACGTCGAGCAGGCTTTGGCGGGTGTAGCGGACATACGGTCCGATGAGGACCGAGGACAGCACGCCGGCGGGCAGCAGCAGATGCAGCAGCAGGTCGCGTCCGGTCGGCGGCACCCCCAGTGTCCGCATGCCCCCGCTGGGGAGGACGCCCAGCCAGATACTGAAGATGTAGATGGCGACCAGGCCCTGGAAGAAGGTCGGGACCGAGATGGCCAGCATGCTTCCGGTGCTGCTGGCGTAGTCGAGCTTGGTGTTCTGACGGAGGGCGGCTGCGACGCCGATCGGTACGCCGACGAGCAGGGCGATCCCCACTCCCGCCCCGGCGAGTATCAGCGTCGGCATCACCCGTGGCCCGATCATTTGGGTCACGGGAACCTTGCGGTGGAACGAGTACCCGAGGTTGCCCTGGGACAGCTCTCCCAGCCAGGCTACGTACTGCACAGGGAGCGGGCGATCGAGCCCCAGTTCGGCCCGGCGACGCTCGATCAGGCCGGGGTCGCCGACGAGCTCTTCGGGACTGAGCAGGACCGTGGCAGGGTCACCGGGGAGCATGTGCACCATGACGAAGGTCAGGGCGAGGATGCCGAGCAGGACCGGGATCGCGATGAGCGCCCGGCGAATCAGGTAGGCGAACACTCCGTCATCCCGTCATACATTGCCACAGCCTCTGGGTCCGCCGCGGCGGCGAAGAGTGGCAGCCGGGAGGCGGCCCCGTACCGCAGCGGTGGAAAGGGGATGGGGTGCCCGGCCGGAGCCGAGCACCCCATCGGGTCGACTGCTACTCCTCCCAGTGCCACTCACCGATGTTCCAGTACGTCTGCCAGATGTCGCCCTGCGGCTTCACACCCTGGAGACGGCTGTCGAACGCAACGATGTTGTCGAGCACTGCGATGTAGATGTTGTCGGGGTCCTGGTTCAGCGCCAGGTAGATCTCCTTGTAGATCTCGGCGCGGGCGTCCTGATCGGCCACCCGGCGCGCCTCAGCCCACAGGTCGTCGATCGCCGGGTTGCAGTAGTACGTGAGGTTCGGTCCGTTCGGATAGTGCGTGCTGCACTGGGCGTACGGCTGCACCGAGCTCGGATCGAGCGTGAACACGGCTCCGGCGTTCCAGAACATGTGGGAGTCGGGGTCGCGACCTTCCCTACCCAGGTTGTCGAGCAGGGTCGGCACGTCCACGTTGACGATCTGTACGTCGACGCCGACATCGGCCCACTGCGCCTGCATGATCGACACGGCCGAGGTCATGGCACTGCCGGCGCCGTCGGGACGGAACAGCAGGTTGAGGGTGTTGCTCGAATCCCACCCGGCCTCTTCCAGCAAGGAGCGGGCGCGGTCCGGGTCGTAGTTGTACTCGATGGCTCCTTCGGCCACGGTCGGCAGTGCCCATTCCAGCCCGACGAGACGCTGGTTGGTGGGCGACACCGAGCAGAAGCCGCGCAACGCCTGCTGGCAGATGCCTTCCCGGTCGATGGCGAACACCAAGGCCTGGCGGACTCGCACGTCCTCCAGCAGCGGATGGTCGTAGTTCATCCCGATGATGTTCGGGTTGAGACCGGTGGCCGATGCCACCGTGATGCCGTCGATGGCGCTGAGCCGTTCGACGTCGAGGGCGGACACGCCGTCGACGAACTGGATCTCGCCTGTCTGGAGCTGCGCCAGCCGTGCCTCGCTGTCAGTGATGATCTTGAAGAACAGCCGATCGAATCCGGACTGGCCGAGCGACCAGTTCTCGTTCCGCTCCAACTCGATGTACTGCTCGGGCACGTAGTCCACGAACTTGTATGCCCCTGACACCACCGGGAAGCTCTCGAAGTACGGATGCGTCGGGATGTCCGCGGGGGCGACGTCGCCGAGGATGTGGGCCGGGAACATCGTGTTGAGGCGGACCAGCGACGCCCAGTTGGGCAGCCACGCCGCGTCGGGGTTGGCCAGCTCGATCACGACCGTGGAGTCGTCGGGCGTGGTGATGCCGGAGATCGAGTCTGTGTTCCCGTCCGCATACTCCGCCACGCCGACCACGCCGCCGAGACGCCCGGCACGCGTGCTGATGTTGGGGTTGAGGTGGAGGTGCAGCGCAAGCGAGACGTCGGCGGAGGTGATGGGCGTGCCGTCACTCCACTCGAGTCCGGGTCGGACGTTGAGGGTGACTGTGCTCGCATCCTCCGATACGTCCCACGATTCGAGGACGTTGGAGAAGATGTTCTGGTTCTCGTCGACCTCGATCAGGGGGATGAACATCGCCAGGTGGACGACGGCCATGTTGCCCGCCGTCTCGGGGAACGGGTTCAGTCCGACCGGATCGGTGGGCAGCACCACCTCGAGGATCGTCCGGCCCGGATCGTCCGGTGGTTCGGGGGTGGTGTCGCCGCTCGCAGCGGTCGTGGTCGTGGTCTCCGGTCCGGGCGCGGTCGTGTCCGTCGCGTCCGGGTCGGGGGTCGAACATGCGACGGCGGTCATCGCCAGTACGACGAGTACCGGGAGCCACCGCATGTTGAGGACTCTGGTCATGCCTTCCTCCGCTCGTTCAGCTGAACTCGCCCGCGGGCGACTGGGATCCATGCTGATCGGCAATAACTTGATTGTCAAGATTTTTTGTCAATTACGTTCCGATCCCCGCCAGGGTTGCGGATCGGCGTCAAGCGCGTGGCGGCGGTGCTGGTGCCACCAGCGCCTGCACCCATCGACGACTGGGCCCGTGCGCCGAATCGCTCCGCTCCGGAGGTCAACCGTTGGGCAGCTCCCTGAGCAACTCGTTGGGCGGCGTGCACCGGTGAGATGGAGGCCGATTCCGTCGAAGTCGGTGGGGTTCGGTACATTCGCCCCTATGTCCGAAGCCCGCCGCATCGCCGATGAGTATTGGGAGCTGTACCGCCAACACGATCACATGACCGCCTTGTGGGAAGGAGCGCTGGAGTATCTGGAGCGCTGGCAGGATCTGAGCGAGGAAGGGCTCTCCTCCTACCGGGACGCGCTGACCGACATCTCGATCCGGGCGGACGCCGCCCGGGAGACGGCCGAACCCGACGACGCCGTCACCCTCTCCACCGTCGCCTGGCACGCCCGGGGGGCGGCGGCGGGCACCGAAGCGCTGGCCGAACTCGAGGCTCACAACCCGGTGATCGGGATGTACTCCGCGATGGCGACGTTCCTTTCCCGCTACACCCTCGTCACCGCCGACCACGGCCGTCGCTATCTCGACAAGCTGCGGGGCCTGCCCGTCATGATCGATCAGATGATCGGTGGGCTGGAGCGGGGACGGGAGAGGGGGTGGATCCCGATCGAGTTGCACCTGCGGATGATGATGGCTGTGCTCGATCGGTCGCTCGCCACCGAGCCGGCGTCCGATCCCCTCGTCGGACAGCCGCCGCCGCAAGAAGGGGAGCACCCGGATTGGGACCAGACGGTGGTCGACATCGTGCGTCAACACGTCCGTCCCGCCCTCCACCGCTATCGCGCCGCCCTCGAGACGATCGCCCTGCCTGGGTCTCCTCCGGAGGAAGAGGCCGGCCTGTGCCATCTCGACGGCGGGGAGGAGCTCTACGCCCGACTCGTCACCGGTTTCACCACCACCCAGCTCACGCCCGACGAGATACACCAGATAGGCCTCGAGCAGGTCGCCCGCCTCGACGAGGAGTACCGCCGACTGGGCGGGTCGGCCTTCGGACTCGACGATCCCCATGCGATCTACAGCCGGCTCCGGGACGACGCCTCTTTGCACTACCACGACGTCGACACGCTCATCGCCGACGCCACCGAGATGTTCCGCCGCGCCCAGGCCGAGGCGCCGAAGTGGTTCCGGCGCGTGCCGGAGAGCGACTGCCAGGTGCGGCCCACGACTTCGGGCGCGATGGCTTTCTACTCCAGCCCCAACCCGGAGACGGGAAAGCCCGCCGCCTTCTACTTCAACGTCGAAGACCCGTCGCTGTGGGGTCTCCAGCTGGCCAGCACCACCTTCCACGAAGGGATTCCCGGTCATCACTTCGATCTCGCCCGGTCGGTCGAGAACCCCGACCTGCACCGGGTCCGTCAGAAGATGTACATCGCCGCCTTCAACGAGGGATGGGCGCTGTACTCGGAGCGACTCTCGGACGAGATGGGCCTGTTCCGAACCGACATCGAGCGACTGGGGATGCTCGGCGCCGACTCGCTGCGTGCCTGCCGCCTGGTGGTGGACACCGGCATGCACCACCGCGGCTGGTCGCGCACGCAGGCGATCGGGTACATGCTCGACAACAGCCCGCTGCCGCTGGGCGAGATCGAGGCCGAGATCGACCGCTACATCGGCAATCCGGGCCAGGCCGTGGCGGTAGATGAGCGCTTTGACTGGATGCTGCGCATCGTGCGCGTCAAAGAGGCGCTGCTGGCGCGCGGCTATCCCACGTCGCTTTCCGGAGAAGC